>CAZNZG010000017.1:0-29455 GCA_964577455.1 uncultured Gemmatimonas sp.
GCGGTGGTCACACCGGTGTGGCGCAACTGCTCATCGATGCCGCCGATCCGCAGTCGAGCGGAGCCGCCATCGCGGGGGCGCAACTGGCGGCACAGGCGCGCGGGGCACAGCTGCTCGCGCAGCGCTATCAGCTGCGCGCGCCGGTGGAGATCCGCGTGCGCCCGTGGTACAACCCGGCGCAGAAGAGCGCGGTCTTCATCGTGCCGGGGATCGTGGGCATCCTCCTCACGATCACCATGACGCTCATCACCAGTACGGCGATCGTGCGCGAACGGGAGCGGGGCACGCTCGAGCAACTCATCGTCACGCCGATCGGCAAGGTGAGTCTGATGCTGGGCAAACTGCTGCCGTTCGTGCTCGTGGGGTACGTGCAGATGTCGGTGATTCTGGCGCTTGGCGTGATGTTTTTCGGCATCCCCGTGCGCGGCAGTCTGCTGTTGCTCTATGGGCTTGCGCTGGTGTTCATCGTGGCCTCGCTGGGCGTGGGGTTGTTCATTTCCACGGTGGCGCGCAGTCAGGCCCAGGCCATGCAGCTCGGCTTTTTCTTCATGCTCCCCAACATTCTGCTGAGCGGCTACATCTTCCCGCGCGCCGCGATGCCGGAACCGGCGCAGTGGCTCGGTCTGCTGCTGCCGCTCACCTACTTCCTCGACATCCTGCGCGGTGTCCTGCTCAAGGGAGTGGGCCTGCGCGACCTCTGGCAGCAACTCGGCGCGCTGATGGTGCTGGCGAGTGTGCTGTTCGTCGTGAGCGTGCGGCGGTTCTCCAAGACGCTCGATTGAGAAGCGAAACGTCGAGGATCGCGGGCGTTACGTGATGCCCCGAACCGGCTGCGGGCGATACGGTGCCTCGAGGCGGGCGATTTCGTCGGCGCCGAGCACGAGATCCACGGCCCCGAGGGCCTCCTCGAGTTGCGACAGTCTGGTAGCGCCGACGATCGGTGCGGCCACGGCCGGCTTGGCGAGCAGCCACGCCAGGGCCACCTGCGCCATGGGCACCCCCCGCTGGGCGGCGATGTCGCGCACGACGTCCACGATGCCCCAGTTGAGCTGCTCGTCGTAGAGCGTATGTCCGTATGCATCGGTGGCGGCACGGGTGGAGGCGCTGCGGTCGGCCACGCTGCTGCGAGAACCGGCGAGCAACCCGCGCGCGAGCGGTGACCACGGCATCAGCCCGATCCCTTCCTGCTCGCACAACGGGTTCATTTCGCGCTCCTCCTCGCGGTAGAGGAGGTTGTAGTGGTTCTGCATGGTCACGAAGCGCGCCCAGCCGCGCCGCTCGCTGGCGCTCAGCGCCTGCGCGAACTGCCAGGCATAGCCCGAGCTGGCTCCGATGTAGCGCACCTTGCCGCTGTGCACGAGATGGTCGAGGGCGGCGAGCGTCTCTTCGATCGGCGTCGTGGCGTCAAAGCGGTGGATCTGATACAGGTCGATCGTCTCCACCCCCAGCCGCCGCAGGCTGGCTTCGCACGCCTGCACCACGTGCTTGCGGGAGAGTCCGCGCATGTTGGGCCCCTCACCCATGGGCCAGTACACCTTGGTGGCGATCACGAGTTCGTCGAGCCGCCCGAACTCCCGGAGGGCCCGCCCGGTGACCTCCTCGCTCACCCCCAGCGAGTACATGTCGGCGGTGTCGAAGAAGTTGATCCCCGCCTCGATCGCCCGCCGGAAGAAGGGACGGGCCGCGTCCTCGTCGAGCACCCAGGGCCGCCACGCGGAGGCGCCGTAGCTCATGCACCCCAGACAGAGCCGGGAAACGGACATCCCCGTGCGGCCGAGCGACGTAAAACGCATGGAATTCGTGGTTTGGGGGTGATTCCGGGAACTACGGGTTGCTCTCAGCGCTAAAATATGTGGTCCCTGTCCGTAAACCGAACCAGGTCACGCCTCATGCTCATCCGTCGCCCAGACGACATCGCGTCGTCCGAGATCACCCCGGAACAGACGTACCAGAACCGCCGCCAGTTCATGGGAACGGCTGGTGCCCTCGCGCTGGGCACGGTGCTCACGCCGGCCGCGCTGCAGGCCATGGCCGCGACGGGCACGGGGGGCATGCAGGAGGACAAGATCACCCCCGAAGAAGACGCGACCAGCTACAACAACTTCTACGAGTTCGGCACCGACAAGGAGGAGCCGAAGGAGCTCGCGAAGGACTTCAAGCCCATGCCCTGGACGGTGCAGGTGGAAGGGCTCGTGAAGAAGCCGCGGGCCTACGCGTTCGACGAACTGGTCGGCAAGCTCGCGCTGCAGGATCGGGTGTACCGCATGCGCTGCGTGGAAGCGTGGTCGATGGTCATCCCGTGGCGCGGGGTGCAGCTGCGTGACGTGATCAACCGGGTGGAGCCGTTGCCGAGTGCGAAGTTCGTGGAGTTCACCACGCTCCTCGATCCGCGTCGCATGCCCGGACAGCGCAGCCCCGTGCTGCCGTGGCCGTACAAGGAAGGGTTGCGCATGGATGAAGCCATGCATCCGCTCACGCTGCTGGCCACCGGCATGTACGGCAAGTCGCAGCTGCCCAACCAGAACGGCGCACCGCTGCGTCTCGTGGTACCGTGGAAGTACGGCTTCAAGGGCATCAAGAGCATCGTGAAGATCCGCTTCACCGACCGCATGCCCAACACCACCTGGAACGACGCCAACCCGAGCGAGTACGGCTTCTACGCCAACGTGAATCCGGCGGTGGATCATCCGCGGTGGAGCCAGGCCAAGGAGCGCCGCATCGGCGAGTTCCTCCGTCGCAGCACACTGCCGTTCAACGGCTATGCGGATCAGGTCGCGTCGCTGTACAGCGGCATGGATCTGCGTCGCAACTACTGACCGTCGGGCGAGGCGGTGCTGAGCGACCAACAGCCGGGCGTGGAGCGCGCCGTCCGCAAATTCATCCGCCCCGCCATGTGGTTGCTGGTGGTGCTGCCGGCACCCGTGCTCATCGCCCAGCTGTTCCTCGACCAGCTGGGCGCCGATCCGATCGACAAGCTGGAACGGCTGACCGGTGAGTGGGCGCTGCGCTTCCTCATCGCTTCGCTCGCCGTCACGCCCCTCATGCGGCTCACCGGTTGGGGATGGCTCGTGGCCCAGCGACGCTTTCTCGGCCTCGCCGCGTTCTTCTGGGCGCTGGGGCATCTGAGCGTGTACACGGTGCTCGACTGGTTCTTCGACTGGCAGGAGATCACGAAGGACATCCTCGAGCACCTCTACATCACGCTCGGCATGGGGGCGTTCCTCCTCATGCTCCCGCTGGCGCTCACCTCCACCAAGGCGAGCATCCGCAAGCTCGGCGGTGTACGCTGGAACCGGCTGCATTCCCTGGTCTACGTGTCGGTGATCGCGGCCTGCCTGCACTTCGTCTGGGCTGTGAAGAAGGACATCACCGAGCCGGTGATCTACGGGGGGATCGCGGCGCTGCTGCTGGCCTTCCGCGTGGTCTGGCGCCCCGCGCCGCGCGCGAGCGTCCGCGTACCGTCGGCCAATTCGGACGCTTCGGCACGGTAGGCTGGCGCCGGCGCCCGGGGCCGGGGGCGCCGCCTTCGACATGGCATTGAGCCACACGGCGTGACGGTGCTGCCGGGTAGGACGTCCTTCAGTGGACAGCCATTGTCCGTGTCCCCGGTTTCCAGTTCGCAGAATGCATGCCCCGTACGGCGTCGAACGGCGCCGCTCCCCCCAACACCATCGCAGCTACGACCGACGTTCGACCGGGGGCACTGTCCCCGGCGGCGTACCGGCCGTTGTGGCGAGCGCACCGGTCCAGCACGGGGATCGGGTGGCGCTCGTCCTGCTCGTCGCATACGCGGCTGCGATCGTGAGCTGGTTCGCGGGGGCCGAGTCGGAGCTGGCGCGGGGCATCCTGGTGCGCCTCCTGCTACCGATTCCCGTCGCGGGGGTGGCGCTCGCCCTGTTGTGGCGCGCCAGTCGCGACCTCACGCTCGATCAGGGGACCCGCCGTTTCTGGCGGGTGCTCATGCTGGCCGTGGCGCTGGTGCCCGCCGAGCAGCTGGCTCGCTGGGCGCCCATCCCCGTCGGCAACGCGTGGCAGGATCTGGCGTGGCTCACGGCGGCGCTGTGTGCGCCTGTCACGATCTTCGTGGCGCTGCAGCAGCTGCCCAGTGCACCACGGGGAGCGGTGGATCGCGCGAAGTTGTGGCTCGACATGGCCACGGTGGCGGTGGGCGGCGCGCTGCTCGGCTGGTACAGCTACAGCACCGCGACCACCATCATCACGCCCACCGATCGGCTGTGGTTCGGCCTGCTGCATCTGCAGGGGGTCCTCGATCTCGTCCTCGTTCTGGTGGCCAGCGTGAGCTGGCGCCGCACGGCGCTGCAGCATCGCGCCAATACGTTGGTGATGGTGGGGGCAGCGCTGCTCGTTCAGCTGCTGGGACACACGTCTGCGGTCGTGCAGATGCTGCACGGTGTGCGGTCGCCCGATGTGATGCACGTGGTGAGCCCCATCGTCATCACGCTGCTCGCGGCCGCCGCGTGGCTGAGCAGCGTGACGGTGCAGCAGCGCGATGTGCGTCGGGTCCGGCAGAAGCGCGATGGTTCGGCCAGCATGTTGCCGTATGCCGCGGCGCTCCCGGGCTTTGCCCTGTTGCTCAAGGTGGCGGCGGAGCAGGACGTGCAGCTGCTCAGCCGCCTGGTGTTGGGCGCCATCGTGCTCACCGTGCTGGCGTTCGCACGGCAGTATGTCACCACCCGCGAGGTGGTCGTTGCGTCGGCCGAATCGGCGGCGCGCGAGAACGAGGCACGTTTCCGCGCGCTCGTGCAGCACTCGAGTGACGTGATCATGATCGTGGATCCGGATGGCACGATCCGCTACGCCAGCCCCTCCATGGCCACGGTGTTCGGCCACGATCCGGTCCGACTCCCCGGCACGAGCCTGCTGTCGCTGCTGCATCCCGACGATGCGGCCAACGGCGTGCAGTTTCTCGATGAATTGTCGCGCACGGCCATGCAGACCGGCGGCGCGAGTGCCGGTGTGCTCAAGTGTGAGTGGCGCTTGCAGAGTGCGGCCGGTCAGTGGATGACGGTCGACAATGTCGGGACCAACCTGCTGCAGGAGCCGGTCGTCGGCGGTCTCGTGCTCAACACGCGCGATGTGACGGAGCAGAGCGAGATCAAGCAGCAGTACATGCATCAGGCGTTCCACGATCCGCTCACCGATCTGGCCAACCGCTCGCTCTTTCTCTATCAGGTGGGGCACGCCCTCGCGCGCAACGTGCGTCAGGTGCATCCGGTCACGGTGCTCTTCCTCGATCTCGACAACTTCAAGACGGTCAACGACTCGCTGGGCCATGCCGCCGGTGACCGCCTGCTGGTGGAGGCCGCGCGCCGCCTTGCCTCGTGCGTGCGCTCGAGCGACCTCATTGCCCGTCTCGGTGGCGACGAGTTCGCCGTGCTGGTCGAAGACGCCGAGTCGGTGGACGAAGTGCTGGTGGTGGCGCAGCGCATCGGTGAGGCGCTGCAGCGCCCGTTCATGCTGGGCGGCAAGGAAGTGTTCGTGAATGCCAGCATCGGCATCGCGCGGTCGTCGCGTGGCGATGGCGGTGACGAACTGGTGCGAAACGCCGACGTGGCCATGTATGTGGCGAAAACGCGGGGGAAGGGGCAGCATGTGCTCTTCGAACCGCAGATGCATGCGGCGGCACTCGAGCGGCTGGTGGTGGAGGCCGACTTGCGGCGGGCCATCGAACACCACGAGTTCTATCTCGAGTACCAGCCCATCGTGGAGCTCAGCACCGGCGACATCATCGGCGCCGAGGCCCTGGTACGCTGGATGTGCCGGGATCGCGGCACCGTCCCGCCGGGCGTGTTCATCCCCATCGCCGAGGAAACGGGGCTGATCGTGCCCATCGGCAAGTGGGTGCTCCGCCGCGCCTGCCGCGAGGCACAGCAGTGGACGCGCGAACGGGGTATCGCGAGCCGCATCACGGTGAACCTCTCGGGACGGCAGCTGCAGGATGCCCAGATCGTGGAGGACGTGCGTGCCGCGCTCGAAGATTCGGGGCTCGATCCCGCCCAGCTGGTGCTCGAAATCACCGAGAGCATGCTCATGCACAACACCGATCTGTCGATGGAGCGGCTGCTGGCCCTCAAGGCGCTCGGTGTCTCGTTGGCGATCGACGATTTCGGCACCGGGTATTCTTCCCTGAGCTATCTGCAACGCTATCCGATCGATATTCTCAAGATCGACAAGGCGTTCGTGGATTCCATCGACAAGGGCGGGGAGGGACCGGTGCTGGCGCAGGCGATCGTGGCGTTGGGTGAAACACTGCGGATGCACACCGTGGCCGAAGGCATCGAAACCGAGGCGCAGCGCGGGACGCTGTTGCGTTTGGGGTGTGCGTTGGGCCAAGGGTATCTGTTCGCGCCGCCGCTCGATGCCGACGACTTCTGGTCGCTGCTCACCGCACGCGGCGCGCGCTTCTCGACTCCCGGCAGCCGTTTGCAACTCGCGGGTGACGCGCAGACCGTCTGAGCGGGGCCGGCCCTCCTCGTCGCTCGGCCGGTCCGGACAGCGCGCGACGGTTGCGGCACCCGCCAAGGGCGCTTCCGCGATGGCGTGGCCGCCCACCCTCGATGCCTTCGCGGTGGCTGCTCCGGGGTTCGCGCCGCTGATCGCCGCCGAGTGCGTGGCGCTGGGGCTCACCCCGCGGGAGGTCACCCCCGCCGGTGTGGCGCTCGACCTCACGATGCGCGAGCTGTTCACGCTCAACTGCTGGACACGCCTGGCCAGTCGCATCATCGTGCGGCTCGCCAGCTTCGACGCGCGCGATTTCGCGACGCTCGAGAAGCAGGCTGCCCGCGTTCCCTGGGCTCGCGTGGTACATCCGGGCACGTCGGCGCGCTTACGCGTGACCTGCAAGAAGTCACGACTCTATCACTCGGACGCAGTGGCCGAACGCGTGGCACGCGGGATCGAGCAGAGCGTGCCGGGCGTCACGGTGATGACCCGTGCACGCGATGACGAGGAGGACGACGAGGAGTCGGGGCCCTCGCAGCTGATCGTCGTGCGCTTCGATCATGACCGGTGCACGATCAGTGCGGACAGTTCGGGAGCGTTGCTGCACCGTCGCGGCTGGCGGTTGGCGGTGGCCAAGGCGCCGCTACGCGAAACACTGGCGGCGGGGATGTTGGCCGCCATGCCGTGGAATGGTGAGGCGCCGCTGGTCGATCCCTTCTGCGGGTCGGGGACGATCGGGATCGAAGCCGCGCTTCGCGTACGGCGCATCGCGCCGGGATTGTCGCGCACGTTCGCGATGGAACAGTGGCCGGCAGCGCCGCGCGAGCTGTTCACCATGGTCCGTGCGGAAGCCCGAGCGGCCGCACTCCCATCGGTTCCGGTGCCGATCGTGCTGCGCGATCGGGACGCCGGCGCGATCGAGGCCGCGCGCGCCAACGCCGAGCGGGCCGGTGTGCTGGCCGATCTGTCGGTCGAGCAGGGGGCCCTCTCGGATACCGTGCTCTCGGAAGTTGGTGACACCGGCCTGCTGCTCACCAACCCTCCGTACGGCCTCCGTGTGAGTGAGGGGGCCGATCTGCGGGGGCTGTATCAGCGGCTCGGATCCGTGGTGCGTGCCGGCGGTCCGGGATGGCGCGTGGCCATGCTGGTCCCGGAGCGTGCGATGGCCGCGCAGACGGGGCTGTCGTTCGACACGGTACTGAAAACGGCGAACGGTGGGCTGCCGGTGAGTGTGGAAGCCTCGCGTTCGCCGTCGTCGCGCCGCGGGACCCAGCGGCGCGGATAAGCGCGCCGCTGCCCGCGATGGTTCAGAGCCGGAAGTAGTCCGCGCGCCAGCTGCGAATGCGCTGCTTGATGGCCTTGCCCTTGAGCTCGGGGTTGGCGATAACGGCTTCCACGAGCTCGGCGAGTTCCGCATCGCTGGCGAAACGCAAGGCGATGTAGTGACGGGGCGAGAGCGTCTGCATTGCCTTCTCGGCGAGCGCCGCCGGCAGCACGCGCTGATAGCGCAGCTGCTCCTCGAGCCGGATGATGCGATCCTGCGCACGCAACGGGGACAACCGGGACACCGACACCACACCGAACATCGCCAGCGCACCCACGAGGAAGTAGCCGGTGTCGTACGACGGCTCCTTGAAGAAGCGCGTGATGCTCCACACCAGGAAGATCAGCGCCAGCGGACTGGTGAAGTAGTGATACAGCGGCGTGTACTGCGCGTGATTCGCGTACGATTGCGGTGTTCTGGCCATGGTGTTGATGAGTGGCAGCGGGAAGGAGGTCACGCCGTGCCGAGCAGTGACTCGATCACGGTTCTCGAGAGCGAAAAGCGGTCATCCCATGAACCGCGGATGACGGTGAACGGTGCCCGGAAGCGGCGCAGGGTCTCTTCGAACAGGGCATGCACCTCGTGCCGGCGATGCTCGCGATCACGCACGCCATCGGGTACCCAGGGCACGTCGATATCGAGCAGCAGGTAATGATCGGCAAGCCGACGACGGGCCTCGTCTTCGATTGCCGGCAGGCACTGGCCAACGTAGTGATGGCAGTACACGACGGTGCTCACGAGATCGGTGTCGTGCAGCAGCAGGCGGTGCCCCGCGCTGCGAGCGCCGGCTTCCGCCCGCACCTGCGTGGCGGCCTGTCCGAAGGCAATGGCCCGGTGATCCCGGTCATCGATCGGTGCTCCCTTGTGCTCCGCATAGCCGCGCACGAACTCCGGCGTGCCGAGCACGCCGAAGTGCGCGGCCAGGCGCGCTGTCAGCGTACTCTTGCCGGTGCTCTCCGATCCCGTCACGACCACGCGGGTGAGGGAGGTCATGCGGCCATCGCCGGCGATGGGGGGACGACCGAACGCCGCCACTCCACGTAGCCGAGCGTGGCGAGCCCGAGGAACACGGTGTAGAGGATGGCGGTCAGTGGCAGCCCTCGATTCACGAAGAGACCGATGTACACCACGTCGACGGCGATCCAGAGCAGCCAGTTCTCGAGCAGCTTGCGCGTCATCATCCACTGTGCCACGAGACTCGTGGCCACAAGGATGGAATCGAGCCACGGCAGTGCCGCCCCGGGAATGCGCGAGGTGATGACCGCGAGGGTGATCCACGTGAGGAGCACGATGATCGCGAGCCGTGTGGCGAGGCGGGACGGCGTACGGGTCACCACCACCGGCGCGCGATCCGGGCCGCCACGCCACCAGTGCCACCACCCATAGAGCGACAGGGTGAAATAGACGACTTGCAGCCCGGTGTCACTGTAGAGGCCGGTGCGGGCAAACACGACCATGTAGAACAGCGCATTGAGCACGCCGAGGGGCCAGCTCCAGATGCTCTGGCGTGTAACCAGCCACACGTTGGCGACGCCGGTCACGAAGCCGAAGGCTTCGGCACAGGACGAGCCGTGGGCGGTGAGCCAGGTGCAGAGTGCGTCGGGAAGGCCAGCCATGGCCGTGAAGCTAACCGGGCGGGCGTCTTCGGGTGACCCGATCGCAGTGAACGGTTGAGCCGCAAGGGATTACTGGGTCGGGGCGGGAGGGATTAGCTTCTGCCCCACATGACCGGGGTGCCGGCGCCACGAGTGCGCGTCCGGCTGAGAAAACACCCGCAGAACCTGATCCGGTTCATACCGGCGTAGGGAGTCCAATCGATGTCTCGTCGCATCCTCGCGGCAGCATTCCTGCTGCCCTCTGCGCTGCACGCCCAGACCCGCCCGGACTCTACGAGGGCCGACAGCGCCGCCCGGCGCATCGAAGGCGTCTCCGTGCAGGCCATCCGTGCCGGCAGTACCGCCCCCATTTCACAGAAGACGATCGAGCGGGCCGCGCTCACACAGCGCCACTTCGGGCAGGACGTGCCGATGCTGCTGATGAACGCCGCGCCCAGCCTCGTGGCGCACACCGAAACCGGTACGCAGTGGGGATACAGCTATCTCCGCCTGCGCGGCCTCGACCAGACGCGCATCAACATCACGATCGATGGCGTACCGCTCAACGACATGGAGGACCAGGTCCTCTACTTCGCGAACTTCGCGGACCTCCTGAGCAACGTGCAGAGCGTGCAGGTCCAGCGTGGCGTGGGTACCAGTACCGCCGGTACGGCATCGTACGCCGGCAGTATCAACTTCGAGACGGTGCCGGTGGCCCGACAGAAGGCAGGCGGCGACGTGCAGTTCCAGATGGGAAGCTTCGGCGCGCAGCGCGCCACGGCCAGCTTCAACACGGGGCTCACCGGCAGCAAGTTCGCGGCCTATGGCCGCGTGAGTGCCCTGCGCACGAACGGGTATCGTGACCACAGCGGTGTGATGGGGCGATCGGCGTTCCTCGGGGCCGGGTGGTTCGGTGAGAAGAACATCGTGAAGCTCACCACCCTCGTGGGGTTGCTGGCCGACACGTTGAGCTACGTGGGCGCCACGCGCGAGCAGCTGGCGCAGAACTGGCGCTTCAATCCGCTCGCCCCCGACGAACGTGACAAGTTCGGGCAGCAGATGGTGTCGTTGGCGTGGTCGCGCGCCCTCGCCAACGGTGGGTCGCTCAATACCACCGTGTATCGCAATTCCGCCCGCGGCAATTACGACTACTTCGAGCTGCCGGACCGCTACCGCTTCAACCTCGCGCACACGTGGTACGGTGTGACGAGCGTGTACAACGTGGAGCGCGGCGCGCTCACCATCAACACCGGGGTGAACGCCAACACGTACCAGCGCGCCCACCGCGGCTACTTCCAGCCCAACACGGAGCTGTACGACAACACCGGGCACAAGCAGGATGCCAGCGGCTTCGTGAAGTTGTCGTACGTGACGGGCAAGGCCACCTGGTTCACCGACCTCCAGGGACGTTGGGCGAAGTTCCGCTACCAGCCGTCGGAGAACGCCGGGATCGAGGGGCGCAGCATCGACTGGGCCTTCTTCAACCCCAAGGCCGGCGTGACCTATGCGCTGGGGCGCGGAGTGTCGGCGTACACGAGTTACGGGATCACCAGCCGTGAGCCGGCCCGCAACGATCTCTTCGGTGGCGAGGATGACCTCAACGCCGGCAATGTGGCGGCGTTCGGTGAATTCACGCGCGTGAAGCCGGAGCAGCTGCGCGATTTCGAGGCGGGGCTCAACCTGACGCGGCGCACGTTCGACCTGTCGGCCAACGTGTACAGCATGGATTTCCGCAACGACATCGCGCGCATCGGTGCGCCCACGGCCAGCGGTTCGATCATGCGTCGCAACGTGGGGAGCAGTTTCCGCCGCGGTCTCGAGGTGGACTGGGCGTACCGCGGCATCGATCGTGTGGTGCTGGCGGGTAACGCCACGTGGAGCACGAACCGCATCCGCCAGTTCACCGACAGCTCACGCGGCACGCCCGTGGTGCGCCGCAACGTGGAGCCGCTGCTCACGCCGCGGTTCCTCTCGGCGCATCGCATCGAGGTCATGCCTGTACCGCGGTTCATGGTGAGCCTCGAGGGGCGCTATCAGAGCCGCGCCTTCCTCGACAACACCAGCAGCCCGGACCGGGTGCTCTCCGACTACTACACGCTCGATGCCACGGCGCGGCTCAACGTGGGGCGCACCACCTTCACCCTGCGCGGGCAGAACCTCGGGGACACGCGCAAGTTCGGCAGCGGCGCGGTGAGCAGCAGCGGGCGCGTGCGCTACTTCATTCTGCCGGCGCGGGCCGTATTCTTGACGGCAGCCTATGACTTCTGATCGCATGCGTCCTCTCCTCCTCGCCGTCCTTCTCGCCGCGCCGCTTTCGCTCGCGACCGCCCAGCCCCTCCGTCCGCAGGTCGATGCGTGGCGCAAGGCGCACGAACGCGAGATCCTCGACGAAGCCTTCGCGTTGCTCGCCATCCCCAACGTGGCGAGCAATCAGGACGACATCGCGAAGAACGTGGCCTTCCTCACGAAGGCGTTCGCGCAGCGCGGGGTGAGTCTCACTCCGCTGCGCGCACCGACGGGTGGCAGCCCGGCGCTGTATGGGGAGCTCAAGGCGCCGGGGGCCACCCGCACCGTGGTGTTCTACGCGCACTACGACGGCCAGCCGGTGGCCGGCGGCGGATGGGATGTGGAGCCGTTCGCGCCACAGCTCAGCCGCTATCGCAACAGTGTGGCAGTGGAGTCCGTGCCGCTCCCCGCCAAGGGTGACACCGTCGATCCCAACGTGCGCATCCGCGCCCGGTCCGCGAGCGACGACAAGGGGCCGATCGTGGCGATGCTCGCCGCGCTCGACGCCATGAAGGCGCTGCGTCAGCAGGCGAGCGTGAACGTCAAGTTTTTCCTCGAAGGCGAAGAGGAGGCGGGGTCCAACCACCTCGGCGACATTCTCCGCACGCACAAGGACAAGCTCACCGCCGACGCGTGGCTCTTCTTCGACGGGCCGGTGCACGTGAGCGGGGCACCGCAGCTGGTGCTCGGCGTGCGCGGGGTGATGGGCGCCGAACTCACCTTCTACGGCCCCAATCGCGCGCTGCACAGTGGCCACTACGGCAACTGGGCTCCCAATCCCGCGGTGACCGTGGCCAACTTCATTGCGGGGATTCGCGACAACGACGGCCGGATTCGCATCCCCGGCTTCTACGATGACGTGCCCACGCCGAGCGCGGTCGATCGGGCGCTCGCGCGAGCGGTGAGCGCCACCGATGACAGCGTGCGCGCCTCACTTGGCCTCGCGCACACCGAGGCCGACAACGCTGCCCTCGGCGAGCGCATCATGCAGCCGGCGCTCAACATCCGCGGTATTCGCGCCGGTAACGTGGGCGGCGGCGCCAGCAACGCGGTGCCCACCAGCGCCACGGTGAGCATCGACTTCCGTCTCGTGCCCAACCAGCAGCCGGCGCGCATCCGCACGCTGCTCGAACAGCATCTCACGCAGCAGGGGTACACGATCACACGCGATCCGGCCGCGTCCACGCGCAGCACCGATCGCTCGAAGCTGGTGCTGGTGCAGTACGACAGCGGCTACACGGCGGTACGTGTGGCCAGCGAAACACCAAGCGTGCAGGCGGTGAAGCGCGCCATGGCCCGCAGCTACGGCCGGGAACCGTTTACGCTGCCGATTCTCGGCGGATCACTCCCGCTGTTCCACTTCGTCGAGCAGTTGGGCGCGACCGTGATCACCGTGCCCACCGTGAACGCCGACAACAGTCAGCACGCCCCCAACGAGAACCTGCGCGTCGGCAACCTGTGGGACGGCATCGCGCTCATGACCGAACTGATCACGAGCCTCGGGAAGGACTGGGGCCCCCGCTTCTGACACGCAGGGGCGTTCGGTTCAGTCGGCGTCGTCCCTCGCCTCGAGTGCCGCGGCCTTCCCGATCTGATGGGCCAACACGGCCAGCAGGGCCTCCGTGCGAAACGGCTTGGCAACGAAGTTGACCCCTTCCTGGAGGCCGAGCGCCTCCTCGTTCGATGTGCCGGCGTACCCACTGCAGTACACGACGGGAAAGCCCGGACGCTCGGCGCGAACGCGCTCCACGAGTTCGCTCACCAGCATCGTCCCCGGCATGAGCAGGTCGGTGACGAGGGCATCGAACGATCCGGAGTATTCCCGCCACGCGTCCCAGGCTGCGTCGGCGCTCGATGCGGTATGCACCGCGAACCCATGAACGGCGAGCACTCGGTTCAGGGCCCCGGATACGGCGACATCATCTTCGGCCACGAGCAAGCGGGCCGGCGGCTGACTGGGAAGCGGCTTGGAGGCTGCCACTGCCGGTGCACTACCGGACATGGGCAGCGCCGCCACGGATAGTGGCGTCCCACTCATCGGCAGGAGCACGGTGAACAGCGCCCCGCCCGACTCGCGATTCGCCACGGCCACCGCGCCGCCGTGCATCATGGCGATGTCGCGCACGGTCGCCAGACCGAGTCCGGTGCCTTCGTGCTCGGACTTGGTGGTGAAGAACGGTTCGAAAATGTGTGGCAGGACATCGAGCGGAATGCCGGTCCCGGTGTCCGAGACTTCGAGGCAGACGTACCGACCCGCGTTCAGTACCGGGTTGTACGCCATCCCTGCCTCATCCGTGAGCGTGACCACGCGTGTGGCGAGCGTCAGCCGGCCTCCGGATTCCATCGCGTCGTTCGCGTTGAGGCCGAGGTTGATGACCGTCTGCTCCAGCTGATGCTCGTCGGCCAGCACGCCCGTAAACGCCGAAGTCAGCTCGACGTCGAGATCGACGTCGCGACGCAGCAGCCGTGACAGGAGGGAGGCGGCCGACCGGACGACACCGTTTACCTCGCACCGGCGGCGTTGCGACTCACTGCGCCGTCCGAAAGCGAGCAACTGTCGCGTCAGGGCGCGGCCACGTTCGACGTTCGCGAGGATTTCGATGGTCAACGCTTCCGTGTCGGGCGCGGTCTGCGGAAGCACCTCGGCGGTCAGTCGAATGGCGGCCAGCAGATTGTTCATGTCGTGCGCCACGCTCGACGCCAGACGGCCGACCGTTTGCACCCGCTGCACCTGCAGCTCTTCGCTCTGCAACTGCTTCCGCCGGATCGCGTGGCGGAGAATGCGCGCGAGGCGCCGGCCATTCAGGTCGTTCTTCGGCATGAAGTCGTCGGCGCCGGCAGACAATGCGGCCTCTCCCACCTCCGCATACGACCCCGTGAGCACGATGATCGGAGCATCGGCGGCTGCGGAGGCCAGGAGACGGATGGACTCCACGCCCTTGGCGTCCGGCAACGACAGATCCGACACGATGGCGTCGTACGGCTGTCGCTCGAGTTCGGCCAGCGCTGCCGTGACCCGTTCCACGTGTACCACGTCGAACGGGTCCGCCGTGCTGTCCCCCAGCGCATCCCGGAACAGCAGCGCGTCGGTCGCGGAATCCTCCACGAGCAACAACCGACGGCGGGCCGTCGGGGTGCTTGGCTGCCCGACCAGCGGGACCGGGGCGCCGGGCGGCACGATCGTACCGCACCAGAACCGCATGGCCAGACTCGTCATCGCCACGAATTCGTGGTAATCCGTCGGCTTGCGGAGATAGCAGTTCGCATGCGTGGCGTAGGCCGACTGCACATCACTCGGCGATTCCGACGTGGTCAGGATGACGATGGGAATCGAACGCAGCTCGGGATCCGCCTTCACGCGCCGCAACAGCGTGCGGCCGTCCATGCCGGGCAGGTTGAGATCCAGAAGGATGAGGTCCGGGCGCGGAGCGTCTTCGAATGGGCGCTCGCGGCGCAGAAACCGCAGCGTATCGGTCCCGTACTCCACGGAGTGCAGGACATGCGGGACCCCCGATTCCTTGAGCGCGAGCTCCGTCATCAGACGATCGCTTGGCGAGTCTTCCACGAGGAGCACGTGATACGGCCCCTCACGGCGGTGGGATTCAGCGCTCCGCATCGTGTCCTCGGTTGGCGGGCAACGTGAAGTGGACGATGCACCCTGCGCCGTCTTCGGGTTGAGTGAGCCGGATGGACCCGCCGTGGCGCTCGACGATGCGCCGACACAGCGCCAACCCGACACCAGTCCCGGCGTACTCGTCGCGCGTGTGCAGCCGCTGGAAGATCTGGAACACGCGTTCGGCGGCAGCCGGTGGCACGCCGATGCCCCAGTCCCGCACTCGGACTTCAACGTGATCGGCGTGCGTGATGCCCGAGATTCGCACGCGAGGCGCTGCGCGCCCGGCATACTTGAGGGAGTTGCCGATGAGGTTCTGGAACAGCTGGATCATCAGCGTGCGGTCGGCATCGACCGTGGGGAGCTCCTCCACTTCGATGATCGCGCCCGTTTCCGATACGGTGTGGGCGATGTTGGCGAGCGCATCATCGACGAGGGACCGCAGCGGCACGGTGACGACGTTCGCGTTGCCTGATCCCACGCGCGAAAACGTCAACAGGTCGTCGATGAGGGTCCGCATGCGGGTCGCCCCCTCGGTCATGTGCCGGATGATGACGTCGGCGTCGTCGTCGAGGCGGCCGGTGTATCGGCGACCAAGGATCTGCGCGAACCCCGCCACCGCGCGCAGCGGTTCCTGCAGGTCGTGCGACGCGGCGTAGGCGAACTGTTGCAGGTCGTCGTTGCTGCGCTGCAGTTCACGGGACTGTTGCTCGAGACGCTGGCGCAGCATGACCGAATCGGTCACGTCCTGATTGAAGAACATCATCCCCCCTACACGACCCTCGTCGTCGTACCAGGGGTGTGCCTCCCAGGCGATGTACTGGATCTCTCCGGACTCACGCAGGAACGGATCTTCCGGATGTCTGCACACGGTTCCGGACAACACCTTCCGGTGAATCTCTTTCCAGCGCTCGGGGATCTCGGGGAATACGTCGTAGTGATGACGTCCGACCAGCGATCCCTCGGGAAGTGCGTAGAGTTCCGTCCACCGCCGGCTCGCTTCGATGTACGTGACGTTCGCGTCGAGCATGGCGATGGCGGCCGGTGCGTTGCGGATGAATTCGCGCAGCTTGGCGAGACGACTCGCTTCCGCCTGGTCCGCCAGGACCTCGGCCGTGACATCCACGCAGATGCCGACGACACGGCGGCTTCGGTCCGCCACGTCGCCGCTCAACTTCGCGGTCGCGCGGATGAAGCGCTGCGATCGATCCCGCTGTACGATGCGATACGTCGACAGGAAATCTCTTGTCCCGGCGACCGTGTCCTGAAGGCTCCGCTCAGCGTCGGCGCGGTCCTCCGGGAGCACCGCATTGCGCCAGACTTCGTAGCTCGGCGTGCAGTCGCGCGGGAGATCGAACAGCCGGTACATCTCGTCATTCCACGTCAGTGTGCCGTCGTCGACCCACCAGTCCCACACCCCGATCCCGGCGAACTGCGTGGCGAGCGCCATGCGTTCCAGCGCCACATCGCGCTCGTGGCGTGCGCGGACGAGTTCGGAGACGTCCTGAAACGTGCCGAAGAGGCTCGCGCTCTCGCCGTGCTCTGTCCGAGCGGGATTGCACCGTGCGATGGCGAAGCGTCGTCCGCGGTCGTTGGGTTGCAGTTCGACCTCGATCTCGAACGCTGCCCCTTCGTGGATCGCACGGGCGTGTGCCGCGTCGAATCGACGCCAGCTCTCCGCTTCGAAACACGCCTGCACGTCAACGAACGCGGGGCCGGCCTCGGTGACCGGCAGGCCGAACAGGCGGAACATCTCATCGGACCACTGCAGTCGCTGCGTCCGCAGATCGAGGCTCCAGCTGCCCATGTTGGTGATGTACTGCGCCATCTCGAGCTGTACGCGTGTCGTCACCAGATCGGCGGTGCGGTCGGCAACGCGCTGATCGAGTTCGCGGTGGAGCGCCAGGAGTGCCGCTTCCTGATCGCGCAGGTCCTGCGTGTCGGTGTTCGTGCCGTACCATCGGGAGATGGTTCCGTCGGCCAGCACCTCGGGAACGGCGCGGGTGGTGAACCAGCGATAGACGCCGTCGTGACGCCGGATGCGAAAATCGATGTCGAGTTCCGATCGGGAGGCGACGGCCGCCTGCCACGCATCATTGGTGCGCTGGCGATCTTCGGGGTGGATTGCCTCGAGCCACCCGTACCCAAGCTGCTCGTCGGCGGGGCGGCCCGTATAGGCCACCCACTGTGGGCTCAAGTAGTCGCATGGGCCATCGCCGCGGCACGTCCATACGAGATGGGGGACGAGTTCGGCGATCCGGCGGAAGTCCAGATCAGCCTGGCTTGGGAGTGGCGTCATTGGGAGGGCGAGGCGCGGGCAGGCCGGACCGCGCCTGAGGCTTGTCGAACGAGCCCATCGGCGGGCTCTGACAGTCGTCAGAATCCTGCCCCCGAAGCCCTCATTTGCAATAACTGTGACGGAGAATTCACCGCACTCCCGCCGTGGGGGGATTACCCTGCGCCCTTCCCCATACGGCACTTGTCGGAGCAGTAGCGCACGTTGTCCCAGTCGCGCTCCCACTTCTTGCGCCACGAGAAGGGGCGCCCGCAACGGGCGCAGAGTTTGTCCGGGTGTCCGTTGACCGCGCCGGGCTGCTTGCCGGTCTTTCGCTGAGGAGCCATGGCTCCCCAAGGCGCGCGAGCGGGTGCACTGTTCCCGGATGCACGCACCGCCGCCGCCTCCGCGAAGCACCGGGTCGCACCCCGCCATCGACCCGGCCGACTTTCCGGCCAGCAATCAGGACCTGCTCTACTCCGACTACCGCAAGACGGAGGAGCTGGGCACGCTGCGCTCCGTGGCGCGGGCGCTGGCGGCGGAGACGAACTCACAGAAGGTGCTGGAAACGCTCTGCAACCTCTCGATGGTTCGAGGGCGTGCAAGTGGCGCAGTAGTGGCGCAGATAAGTGGTGATAATGGCGTATATGTAGCGGCCTCTGGCCATGTTGCCAGCATGCTCGGCATCACGTTCCCGCTGGTCGACACCTTCACCGGACGCGTGGCGCGGGAGCATCGCACCCTCTCCATCAGCGACCCGTCCAAGAGTTCGCCGTTCTTCGCCGAGCTGCTGCCCACGCTGGGGGTGGGGCCCATCCTGCTCCTGCCGCTCCTGGCCAATCAGCAGCTGTTCGGGGTGCTCTCCATCACCCGCGATGCCGGGCACCCGCGCTTCGACGAGGTGGATGAGGAGCGCCTCGGCGTCATGGCCGACCTCGCGGCCCTGGCGCTCTGGAAAGCGAGCCTGCTGGAAGAGGCCCGCAGCGCCGACGCCGCCAAGACCAGCCTCCTGGCCACGTTGTCGCACGAGCTGCGCACGCCGCTCACCGCCCTCGAAGGCTACGGGGAACTGCTGGAAGACGAGATTCTGGGACCGCTCACGGGTGAGCAGCGCGACGTGATCGTGCGCCTGCGCACCGTGGGGCGGCACCTCGGCAGCCTCATCGAGGACATCCTCACCTTCGCCTCGCTGGAGGCGGACCGGCTCACGGCGCGCACCGGACCGGTGCGGCTCGACGAGCTGCTCGACTCCCTGCACCCCTTTCTCGAGCCGTTGGCGCGTGAGAAGGGGATCGAGTTCCTGATCGACCTCGAGCCGGCGCTGCCGGTGCTGCTCACCGACGAGGCCCGGGTGCGGCAGATCCTGCTCAACCTCTGCCAGAACGCCATCAAGTTCACCGAGGTGGGCGGGGTCACCGTGCGCGTGTCCCGCGGCTCCCCCACCGCCGACGGCGGGGGCACCGTCCGCTTCGCCGTACGCGATACCGGCGTGGGGATCGCGGCGACCGATATGCAGCGCCTCTTCCGCCCCTTTTCGCAGCTGGAAGACTCGGAGACCCGTCGTGCCCGCGGGACCGGCCTGGGTCTCTACATCGCGCGCCGGCTGGCCACCATGCTCGGTGGCCGGATCGAGCTCGTCTCACGCCCCGGGGAAGGCTCCATTTTCACCCTCGTGCTGCCACAAAATCGCTGACACCCCCGCTACATTTGGTGGTTATGTCAGCTATCACGAGCGTATTCAACGACGGTGTCTTCGCCGAGCAGTTCGAGAAGTACCGTCGCGATCCGGGCAGCGTCGACGAGACGTGGCGCCAGTACTTCCGCATTGCGGAGTCTCTCTTTGCCGGCACCGCGGCGTCGGGCGCTGCCCCCGCGGGTCAGGCGGCCCCGTCGTCCACGATGGACACGGCATTGCTTGCGAAGGTCGCGGCCGCGGCCTCGCTGCAGCAGGCGATCCGCATGTATGGGCACTATGCGGTGCAGCTCGATCCCCTCGGCGCGCCCCCGCCGGGCGCCGACGAGCTGAGCCCCGAGTTCCACGGCCTCACCGACGCCGATCTGCTGGCCATTCCCGGTGCCGCGCTGGGTGACGATCGCTTCGCCACGGCGAAGGATGTGATCGAGCGCAAGCGCCGCGTGTACTCCGGCCGAGTGGGCTACGAAGTGTGGCACCTCGAGGTCAACGAGGAGCGCAACTGGTTCCGCACCGCCTTCCGCGACGGCGTGCTCACGCGTCCGCTCACGGCCGACGAAAAGAAGCAGGTGCTCAAGCGCCTCAACGAGGTCGATGGCCTCGAGCGCTTCCTCGGGCGTGCGTACCAGGGGTACAAGCGCTTCTCCGTGGAAGGCACCGACACACTCGTGCCCATGCTCGACGCGATGATTGACGCGCTGGGCCGTGAAGGTGCCAACGAAGTCGTGATCGGCATGGCACACCGTGGCCGTCTCAACGTGCTCACCAACGTGATGGGCAAGCCGTTCGAGGCGCTCTTCGCGGAATTCGAGGGGCATCACGATGCCGCCGACGAGAACGCGACCGGCGACGTGAAGTACCACATGGGCTACAACGGCGCGCGCACCGTGGATGGTCGCGACGTGAAGCTGCGCCTCATGCCCAATCCGTCGCACCTCGAAGTGGTGAACCCCGTGATCGAAGGCGTGGTGCGCGCGCTGCAGCGTGAGCCCGGCATTCCGGGGGCGCGCAATGAGCACACGGTGGTGCCGGTCGCCATTCACGGTGACGCCGCGTTCCCGGGTGAAGGCATCGTGGCCGAGACGCTCAACATCTCGCACCTCAATGCATACCGCACCGGTGGCACGATTCACATCATCGTGAACAACCAGGTGGGCTTCACTACGGATCCGACCGACGCGCGCTCCACGCACTATGCGTCGGACCTCGCGAAGGGCTTCGAGATCCCGATCTTCCATGTGAACGCCGACGATGCCGAAGCGTGCATCATCGCCATGCGTCTCGCGTGTGCCTACCGCGCCACGTTCAAGAAGGACGTGCTGATCGACCTCGTGGGCTACCGTCGTCACGGCCACAACGAAGGCGACGAGCCGATGTACACGCAGCCCACGCGCACGGCGGCCATCCGCAAGCACCCCACGGTGCCGCAGGTGTGGGCCAACCGTCTCGTGGCCGAGGGGGTGCTTACGGCCGACGAAGCCGCGGCCGTGGAAAAGGAGGTGTCGCAGCGCTACGCCGAGATTCACGCGCGCTTCAAGCAGTCGCTGCTGGGCAGCGAGAAGCATGCGCCGTGGCCGGCGGAAACGGTGGTCACGCCCAGGAGTGTGGTGACCGGTATGGCGCCCGAGCGGCTGCACTTCATCAACGAATCGCTGCTGCAGTGGCCGGCCGACTTCGCCGCCAATCCGCGTCTCGCCAAGCAGCTCGAGCGCCGTCGCGAAACGATGGGCGAACAGGGCGGCATCGAGTGGGGGCATGCCGAAGCGCTCGCCTTCGGTTCGCTGCTGCTCGACGGCGTGTCTGTGCGCATCACCGGCCAGGACGCGGAGCGTGGCACCTTCTCGCATCGCCACTCGGTGCTCAACGATGTGAACACCGGCCGCAAGTACGCGCCGCTCGCCAACCTCCCCGGCGCGAAGGGCGCCTTCGAGGTGTACAACTCGGCGCTCTCCGAGACCGCCGTGCTGGCGTTCGAGTACGGCTACAGCGTGATCGCCACCGACACGCTTACGCTCTGGGAAGCGCAGTTCGGTGACTTCGTGAACGTGGCGCAGCCGATCATCGACCAGTTCATCGTGGCCGACCGCGCCAAGTGGGGGCAGGACAGCGGGCTCGTGATGCTGCTCCCGCACGGCTACGAAGGGCAGGGGCCGGAGCACTCGAGCGCGCGTCTCGAGCGTTTCCTGCAGCTGTGCGCCGAGGGCAACATGACCGTGGCGTACTGCAGCACGCCGGCCCAGTACTTCCACCTGCTGCGGCGTCAGGCACTGCGCACGCATCGCCGCCCGCTGATCTGCATGCAGCCCAAGTCGCTGCTGCGTCTGCCGCAGGCGGCGTCGAAGCTCGACGATCTGGTCAACGGCAGCTTCCAGAGCGTGATCGACGATCCCCTCACGTCGCAGCATCGCGACGACGTGCGGCGCATCGTGTTCTGCACGGGCAAGCTGTACTACGATCTCGCGCTGTCGCCGTCGCGCAATCCGCAGGTCGCGCTCGTACGCGTGGAAGAGCTGTATCCGTGGCCGCACGAGGAGATCCAGCGGATCATGGACAAGTACCCGGCCGTGGAGCAGGTGGTGTGGGCGCAGGAAGAGCCCAAGAACCAGGGCGCGTGGACGTACGTGCAGCCGCGTCTCCGCGCGAGTGCCGGCGCCGCGGTGGGTGTGCGCTACGTGGGTCGTCCCGAGCGGGCCAGCCCGGCCGAAGGCTTCGCCGATGCGCATCAGGCCGAGCAGGCGCGCATCGTGGCCATGGTGATGGACACGGGCGAGGTGCCGGAAGCGCGCCCCGCCATGACGGCAACGCACTGAGAACCATGCCTCTTCTCTCGCTCACCCTGAAGCGAGCGATCAGCGCCGCGGCCCTTGCCGCGGCGCTCGTCGTTCCGGCCATGTCGCTCGCCGCTCAGGCGGCTCCCGAGCGCGGCGCCGCCGCGCTGGGCTCCACACTGGCCGGCATCGGCACCACCACCCGCGTGCTCACCGTGGCCGCACACCCCGACGACGAAGACACGCCCATTATTGCGTGGCTCGCCCGCGGTCGGCATGTGGAGACGGCGTATCTCTCGCTCACGCGCGGTGACGGTGGGCAGAATCTGATCGGGAACGAACTGGGCGAAGCGCTCGGCGCGATTCGCACGCAGGAGTTGCTGAGTGCGCGCCGTATCGACGGCGGCACGCAGTACTTCACGCGCGCCTACGACTTCGGCTTCAGCAAGAACGCCGAGGAGACGTATCAGCACTGGCCCAAGGACAGCATTCTTGGTGACGTGGTGCGAGTCGTGCGCGCCTTCCGTCCTCACGTGATGATCGGCTTCTTCAGCGGCACCCCGCGCGACGGGCACGGTCATCATCAGGTGAGTGGTCTGCTGGCGCGCGAGGCCTATGAACTGGCCGGCGATACGGTGCGCTATCCGGTGAAGGACTTCGGTCTGCCGTGGACACCGCAGAAGTTCTACCGCAGTGCGCGCCAGCTCCCCGACAGCGCCACGCTGCGCGTGAACACCGGCGAGTACGACCCGCTGCTGGGGCGCAGCTACTACGAGATAGCCGCCGAGAGCCGCTCGCAGCACAAGAGCCAGGGGTTTGGCGTGCTGCAGCGGAAGGGGGTGATCTGGGGGTATCTCACGCGTGAAGCGGCGCGCACCGGTCCGGCGAATCCCCGCGATGAGCGTGCGTTGTTCGACGGGATCGACACCACGTGGGCCCCGTTGCGTGCGCAGCTACCGGTCAGCGCGCAGCTGATGCTCGACTCGGCGTTGCGTTCGGTCAATGAGGCGCGTGCGGCATACCGGGCCGCGGATCCCTCCCCCGCGGTGCCGGTCATCGCGCAGGCACTGCGCCAGTTCCGCGCGGCGCGCAGCGTATATCGCAGCGGCCCGGGGATTCTCATTACGGGGCGCCCCGGTGCGCCATCGAGTCTGTCGGCGCGTGCGCCGAACGAAGCACCGCCGGCGCTGTGGGATGCCCTGAGCACCACCATCACGCGAACGGAGCAGGCGTTGGTGCTGGCCGCTGGTGTGGTGGTGGAAGCTACGGCGCCGCGGGCCACGCTGCCGGTGCGTGAGCCGGTGAAGGTGGAGGTGAACGACTCGCTACCGGTGAACATCACGGTGTTCAATCGCGGCACGGCGCCCGTGGTGCTGCGCAATGCGAGTGTGGCCGGGCTGGGACTGCGGCCGGGAGAAACTGGTGACCGCACGATCGCGCCCGACGGTGCGGTCACGCTCGATCGCTGGGCGGTGGCCTTCGCCTCCGACAGCCCGTGGTGGCGTGCGTATGGCCGCAAGGGGAACGACTGGTTCCAGGCGTCGATCGATGCGCGCAACGAGGCGCAGCAGCAGGCGCAGCGGGCCACGCTCGTGCAGGCGCGGCTCGAGATTGCCGGCCAGAGCGTGCAGCTCACCGCCCCGGTCGTGTACCGCTACGCCGATCCCATCAAGGGTGACAAGCAGCTCCCGGTGAGCGCCGTGCCCGGCATCACGATCAATCTGGCCAACAGCATGGAGTACATCCGTGCCGGCGTGCCGGTGGAGCGGTTCATTCCGGTGCGCATTGCGTCGAGCTACCCGCACGACGCAAAGGTCATGGTCCGGCTGGAGCTGCCCGACGGACTCAAGGCCGACAGCACCGAGCGCACGCGCACCCTCGCGGCTGAAGGGAGTGCCATTGTGACGTTCCGTGTGCGTGGGATGGTGAAGGAAGGGCAGCTGCAGCTGGCCGCGCTCGCGCTGCACGATGGGGCGATGAGCACCAACGGGGCGTATTTGATCTCGTACGAACACATTGCACCGATGCGGCTGTACGGCGCGTCGGGCATGTATCTCTCGGCGGTCAGCGTGAAGACACCGCCGCGGGCGCGGGTGGGCTACATCGCTGGCGTGGGCGACAAGGGGATCGAGGCGCTCGAGCAGCTCGACATTGCGGTGGAGAAGATCGAGCCCACGATGGTGGGCAGCACCGATCTCTCGCGCTTCACCAGCATCGTGGTGGGCCCGCGCGCGTACGAAACGCACGACGCGCTGGTGCGGCAGAACCCGCGTCTGCTGGAGTACGCCAATCGTGGTGGTACGCTGGTGGTGCAGTACGGGGCGCAGAACATGAATGCGCTGGCGGGTGTGCTGCCCTATCCCATGCAGTGGGCGCCGCGCGCGGCGCGGGTGACCATGGAAACGGCACCGGTGACCGTGCTGGCGCCCGCGCATCCGCTGCTCACGGTTCCCAATCGCATCGGTCCGTCTGACTGGGCGGGCTGGGTGCAGGAGCGCAGCACGTACATGCCAAGCAGTTTCGACCGGCGCTACGTACCGCTGCTGCGCATGAACGATCCCGACGAGCCGGCCAATGACGGCGGACTGCTGGTCGCTCCCGTCGGGAAGGGGCGCTACGTGTACGTCACGCTCGCGCTCTTCCGTCAGCTCCCCGCCGGTGTGCCCGGCGCGGCGCGGTTGCTGGCGAATCTGGTGAACGGGGCGCCACCGGCGGTGGCGCCGAAAATGTAGGCACGCGAGCCGTACGCGCCCTGTACGATACCCTCCCGCTACGTCCCCGCCCCGGAGGCACGCACGCCCCCGCCGCCGAGCGACAGCACCGCACCCACCGCAAACACCACCACCGCGCCGATCACGTTGTGCCAGAGGAAGCTCACCTCCGGCATGCCGAAGGACACGGCCGCCACGGCACTCATGCCGGCGATGAGCCCCACGAAGGCACCACGCGCATTGCTGCGCTTCCACATGGCCAGCAGGAACACGCCGAGGATCGAGCCGTAGAAGAACGATCCGAAGCGGTTCACGACTTCGATCAGTGAGCCGAGGGTGGCGGCGTACGTGGCGACCACCATCGCGAACATCCCCCAGATCGCGGTGGCGACCCGTCCTGCCATGAGGAAGTGCGAGTCGCTCCCCTCGGGGCGGTACCAGCGCTGGTAGAAGTCCACCACACTCGCCGTGGCGAGCGAGTTGAGTTCTGCCGCGATGCTCGACATGGCCGCCGCCAGCACCGCCGCGAGAAATACGCCCGCAAAGCCGAGCGGCAGGTGATCGAGCACGAGCCGCGGGATGATGTAGTTCACGTCGCGCGAACTTTCGCCCGTGGCCTTGGCGGCAGCAGCGAGCGCCTCCTTGCGGACCGACTCCACCGCATCGTTCTGCGCTTTGAACGCCACCAGTGGTGCCGAGCCACGGATGGTACTTGCGTCGCGCGCGGCCTGGTCACGCCCCGCCAAGGCCGCCGTGTAGCGCGCCTCGAGCTCCGCGTACGCCGCCGGCTGCTGCTCGCGCAGCTGCGCGTCGTGACGCGGATTGTACAGCATGGGCGCCGGCGAGAAGGTGTAGAAGAGGAACACCAGCACGCCGATGATGAGAATCAGCGCCTGCAGCGGGATCTTCCAGTACGCGCTCATGAGCAGCGAACTGCGCGCCTCGTCGACCGAGCGCGCGGCCAGATAACGCTGCACCTGGCTCTGGTCGGTGCCGAAGTAGCTCAGCATGAGGAACGTGCCGCCAAGAATGCCGCTCCAAAAGGTGTACGTCTCCGTGAGCGAGAAGGAGAAGTCGAACACCTTGAGCCGCCCCGTGGCGCCGGCAATGCGGAAGGCGTCGTCGACCGGCACCGGCAGGCGCCAGATCAGTACCGCCACGATCGCGAACAGCGCACCCACGATCACCACCATCTGCTTCACGTCGGCCCAGGCCACCGCCTCCACGCCGCCCAGCACCGTGTAGATGATCGTGGGCACCCCGATCAGCAGCACGCACCAGGTGAGGTCCCAGCCGAAGATCGCGCTGAGCACCACGCTGGGTGCGGCGATGATCGTGCCAGCCGACATGCCGCGGGACAACAGAAACAGCAGACTGGTAAGCGTGCGCGTTTTGGGGTCGAAACGGCGCTCGAGATATTCGTATGCCGTGTACACCTTCGCGCCGTGGAGGAACGGCACGAGGGTGACGCCCAGCAGCACCATCGCGATCGGCAACCCGAAGTAGAACTGCACGAAGCGGAGCCCGTCGGTCGCCCCCTGACCGGTCGTGCCGATCAGGGTGATGGCCGAGAGCTGGGTGGCCATCACACTCAAGCCCACCGCCCACCACGGAAGGCGGCGCGAGGCCAGGAAGTACCCCTCGATGTCTGTGGTGCCGCGTGTGCGACGCAGGCCGTCGACGATCACCACCGCGAGGTACACCGCCACGATCACCCAGTTGATCCAATGCATGCTCAGCGGGTCACGAGGCGTACCGTGACTGCAGTAGCCACAGCACGGTGAGGGTGACCATCTGGATGACGAGCACCCGGATCAGGGTCTGCTTGAAGTGCGACATGATCGGAAACTACGTGGGAAATCGTTGCCGTGCGATCGAATTCAGGTACCGCGTGAACGCCGCGTCAGAATAACGAATACCGGGTGCCGTTACATGACCAGCATCATGCCCGGCCGTTTGACCCGTGGGATGCTCGGTCGCTATCATTGAGGTGGTTTCTGCTTTACAGAAACTCCCGTCCTGGCCCACCGATCATGAGGCGAAGTGGCCACGCAGTGGCTGCGGACGGTGCCGAGGCACCCTGGCGACGTGATGACCCCACCGAATACAACCGACGCACTGCCGGAGCTCGCGGAGCGCGAACGCGCTCGGCTCACGGCGTTGCTGGAGGCGCTGCCGACAGCCGCCGCGCTGTTTCGGCACGATGGGTATGCGGTCACCGTCAACAGTCGCGCCCGCGCCCTGTTCGTGGTCGATGCGATCGCGCCGCTGGCCACGCAGCACTGGAACGTGATGCTGCAGCCGTTCGGGGCGCCGATGTTCGACGCGATCCGCTTCGCGACCAGCGGCAAGGTGCCCGACACCCTGCTCATCCCCTTCGGCAAGAGCGGGCAGGTGGCCGATGTGCGTCTCACCGTCTTCGATCACGACATGCTGTTGGTGTCGGCGGTGGATGTGACGGACAGGGAGCGGGAGCGCGCCGCGTTCGCGCGCGCCGAACGCGAATTGCGCACCATTTTCGACCTCACGCCATCGTCGGTGCGTGTGGTCGACGTGACCGGGCGGATCCAGACGCTCAACGAAAACGCGACGCACGAGCATCAGGAGCACCCCCCCACCTCCGTGCGTGAGCTGTGGGAGCGCGATGCGCCGCACGACGTGGCCAACAATCGGCCATTGTCGTTTCTCGATACGCCGGCCATGCGCGCACTCGCCGGCCAGATGGTGCGCCGGCAGCTGCTCGAAGTGCGTCGGCTGGAGAGCCGTCGCGTGATCGAGGCGTACGCCGCCCCCATGCACGGCGCTGACGGTCGCATTGCCGGGGTGATTCTCCTCGACCGCGACGTGACCGATCGCGAGCGCCTCGAGCGCATTCTCCGCGAGCAGGAGAGCGAACGCACGGCGCTCAAGGCGCAGGTGTCGCAGGACGAACAGGAGCTCGAGCGCCTCGTCGAAGAGCGCTCGCGAGCGCTCATCGCCTCGCAGGAAGAACAGGTGCGCGAGCGGCGGCTCAGTGCCGTGGGCCAGTTGGCGGCCGGCGTGATGCATGACGTGAACAACGCCCTCAATCCGATCATGGCGGCCGCCTATCTGTTGCGCCACCATGCCGAATCGCCCGATGCGGTGCGCGACTACGCCGACCGCATTCGCAAGGCGGCGGAGATCGGCGCGGCCACGGCGTCGCGCGTGGGGCGGTTCATCCGGCAGGAGCCGGTGCACCCGGGCGGTGATGTCGAGGTGGACCTGTCGGTGCTCGCCGACGAGGTGCTCGACCTCACCGAGCCCATGCGGTTGCAGCGTTCGAGCGAGAGCCGCGAGGTGCGTATCGTGCGCATGTTTGCCGAGGGGGCCCGCACCCGCGGCCTGCCGGGGGAGATTCGGGAAGCGCTGCTCAATCTCGTGCAGAACGCGATCGACGCGATGCCCGACGGCGGCACACTCACCGTGCGCACGGCGATCGAAGGGACCGACGCCTGCGTGGCGGTGCGCGACACCGGCGTGGGGATGTCGGCCGAGGTCCGGGAGCGCGCCTTCGAGCCGTTCTTCACCACCAAGGGCTCCAAGGGGTCGGGGCTCGGCCTTGCCGAGGTGTACGGGATTGCCCGTCGACACCGGGGGACCGCGACCATATCGTCGGTCATCGGGCGCGGCACCGAGGTGGTGATCCGCCTGCCCCTGCTGAAAACGTCGCTCCCGGAGGCGCCGGCGGAAGTCGTCGTGCCGGCCCAGCCGCGCCGGATCCTGGTGGTCGAGGATCACGACGACGGGCGGGAGTTCCTGCGGCGGATTCTGCAGGGCGACGGACACGACGTGGTGGCGGTGGCCAGCTGCGGTGACGCGCGCAAGGCACTCGCCAGTCCGGGAGCCACCCCGTTCGACCTCATGTTGACAGACGTAGGCCTGCCCGACGGGAACGGGTGGGAGCTGGTCAAGCACGCGAAGGCGGAATATCCGGGAATCCGGGTCGGTGTCATCACCGGCTGGGAGCCGAGTGTCGGACCCGAGGAAGCCGACGGTGCGGAATTCGTGCTGCGCAAACCGTTGCGTGCACCTGAGCTGAAGGCCCACATTGCCGGGATCCACAGTCCCGCCTCACCCATCGAGTAACTCATGTCGGACCTGCCGTCGACCATTCGCGTTCTGGTCGCTGAAGACAACGCGCTCGAGCGCTCCACTCTCGTCGACCTGCTCGGCGCCCTGGGTCACATGGTCGTGGCCGAGGTCGAGAGCGGCACCGAGGCCATCGACAAGGCACAGCAGTTCACCCCCGACGCGGTGCTGCTCGACATGCACATGCCGGGAGCCACCGGCGTCCAGGCGGCGGAAGAGATCGCCAGCGCGTTGCCCGGGACGGCCGTGGTGCTGATCACGGGTGACCTGTCGCTCACACTCTCGACCGCTGATGTGCTGCGGTCGACTGCCGTGGCGCTGCTTCCCAAGCCCACCCCACCCACCACGCTCGATGCCACGCTGCGCATGGCCGTGACGCGGGCGCGTGAGCTGCTGGCGGCCCGCCGCGAGGCGGCGGAGGCCAAGGAACAGCTCGAAGCGCGCAAGCTGATCGAGCGTGCCAAGGGGATCCTCATGCGCCGCACCGGCAGCAGCGAGCAGGAAGCCTATCGCATCATGCAGCGCTCGTCGCAGGACCGTAGCGTGCGCATGGTCGATATCGCCAAGGCGGTGATCGAAAGCGAACCCGGCATGAAGGCGTAATACCGTCGGGTAGCG
>CAZNZG010000018.1:0-28646 GCA_964577455.1 uncultured Gemmatimonas sp.
CTCTAACCAGCTGAGCTACGCGCCCGTCTGCCCTGCCAACGAAGTGTGGCCGACGGATCCAAAACGTAACGGAGCGAGTGTGACGTGGGAAGCCCCCCATCGCAAAAAACAGGCGCCCCGGTGCGTGGCACCGGGGCGCGAATGGTCCGGGTGGGACTTGAACCCACGATCGATCGATTATGAGTCGACTGCTTTAACCGACTAAGCTACCGGACCGCACAAACCCCTACGGGAAAGTTGAGGCTCGCCGCGCGTTGCGCCACCCCTCGCGTGGCGCTATTCCGCCGGAGGCGCTCCCGCATGGTGCGCATCGAACGCGTCCAGCACTTCCTCCGGGGATACCGTCGCCGCACCGAGCTTTCCCACTTCCACTCCCGCCGCATAGTTCGCCACGATGGCCGCTTCCAGGGCCGTGGCACCGGCTGCCAGCATGGTCGCGAGATACGCGGTGACGGTATCGCCGGCACCCACCACATCGTACACCTCGCGTGCCGTGGTGGGTACACGATGGACCACGCCATCGGACGACACCAGGGCCATGCCACGCTCGCCGAGGGTGAGGAGCAGGTGCTCCACACCGAGACGGCCGAACGTGTCAGGGAGCGCGGCCGGGTGATCGAGGTCCACGGCCGCCCCGAGCGCACTTTCGAGTTCCCGGCGGTTCGGCTTGAACACCGTCGCGCCTCGGTAGGCGAAGAAGTTGCGGAACTTCGGGTCGACGACGATCGGGAGGTTGCGTTCGCGCGCCAGCCGGATGGCGCCTTCGATCACGGCCGGAACGAGCACGCCCTTGTTGTAATCCTCGAATACCAGCGCCGTGGCGTGCGGCATGGCCGCCGCGATGGCATCGAGGACGCGCTGCACATCGCCCGCGTCGAGGTCCGCATCGTCTTCTTCGTCGAAGCGCACGAGTTGCTGCGACCTGGCCATGACACGGGTCTTGGTCGTCGTGGGGCGGGCCACGGTTACCAGCGACCGGGACTCCATGTGCCCGGTGTCGAGATGCCCGCGCAACGTGTTTCCTGCCACGTCGTCACCAACAACGGCGACCAGATCGCAGCCGGCACCGAGCGCTGCCACATTCTGGGCGACGTTCGCGGCTCCGCCGAGGGCCAGCTTGCGGTCCCGCACGCGCACCACCGGGACCGGCGCCTCTGGGGAGATACGATCCACGTCGCCGCGCAAGTACACATCGAGCATGGCGTCGCCGACGATCACCACGTGCTGGTGGCGGCCGGCCGCGAGCAGCGCCTCGAGACGGGCGCGGGAGATGAAGGGCGTCATGCGGATAACCTAAGCGATCCGGCCGTCCAGTCAGTACCTTGGTGGGCCCGGCACGCTGCGACACGCCCGACGTGCCGCCCCAACCACCTGCGAACATGACCGCCGTCTCGCCCATTCCCGCCGCTCCCCGCTCCGCGCCCGCCGCATCGCCGCTGCTGGTGCTGGCACTGTCGCTGGTCGGGATCTCCTTCGCGGCCCCACTCATCCGGCTGTCCAACGCCGACCCGCTGGTCATTGCGACCTGGCGATTGGGCTTTTCCATGGTCATCGTGGCGGCGGCGCTGCTCATCGGCGGTGGGTGGCGCGAGTGGCGGACGCTCGCCGCGCGTGAGTACCTCTTGGCTGGTGGGGCTGGCGTGCTGCTGGCCGTGCACTTCTGGTCCTTCAACGCCTCGCTGAGCTACACCAGTGTTGCCGCCTCGGTGGCGCTGGTGAACCTGCAACCGGTGATCATTGCCATCGTCTCGGCACTCTGGCTGCGCGAGACGCCCTCGGGTCGACAGTGGGGGGGCATCGTGCTCGCAGTGGTTGGCGCCCTCGCGGTGGGGGTGGCGGATGTACCAGGGGGGATCGCAGCGATCGGTCCCGCGCTGCTCGGGAATGGAGCAGAGGGCGGAGGCTCACGCGCGCTGTTCGGCGACCTGCTCGCCCTGCTCGGTGCCGTCACCGCTGCCGGCTATTACCTGATCGGTCGTCGCATTCGCCAGCACCTCGGGCTCTGGCCGTACGTGGCGCTCGTCTACGGTGCGGCCTTCGTGACCTGCCTGTCCCTTGCGTTTGTCGCGGGCAAGCCGCTCGCGCCGCAGCCACCGCGTGAGTTGGCGATCTTTGCAGGGCTGGCGGTGGGCCCCATGCTACTTGGGCACACCGGCATGAACTGGGCGCTCGGGCACTTGCCGGCCTTCATCGTCAATCTCACGACGCTCGGCGAGCCAATCGGCGCCACGGTTCTCGCGGCGCTGCTGCCGGGGATTGCCGAAATTCCCGGCCCGGGGACGATCGCTGGCGGGGGGCTGGTGCTTGTCGGCGTCCTGCTGGCGGCGAGGAAATAGCCGCCGGCGGTCGGGGAGCGGCCCGGGATCGGTTATCTTTTCCGGGTGTGGATTCCAGACTCTTTCGACGCCCCTTCAGGGCCCGCTGATCCCCGTCCGGACCGACGGGTCGGGAACGGGTTCGGTCCGCCGTTGCAGACGCGCTCCCTCGACGTCGTGGTGACTCGCGGCGGCCTGGTCGAATCGCGGCACCGCGTCCATGCGGCCGTGGTGTCGGCCGAGGGGGCGCTGATCGACGCGGCGCGCGACCCTGAGCTGACGGTTTGGTGGCGGTCCTGCGCCAAGCCCTTTCAGCTCATGCCGCTCCTGCGCAGCGGGGGATTCGATCAGTTCGACTGGCAAGTGGAAGAGCTGGCACTCGCGTGTGCCTCGCATGGGGGGGAGCCGGAGCACGTCGCCATTGCGCAGCGGATGCTGGAACGACTCGGGCTCGAGGAAGGGGACCTTGCATGCGGCCCCCACGAGCCGCTGGCCAGTCGTGGGGCACGGGTGCTTCGCGAATCGGGGCAGCGCATTTCGCGCCTCCACAACAACTGTTCCGGCAAACATGCCGCGATGCTCGCGCGCGCCGTGCAGATCGGGGCGTCGACGACCGGGTATGAGCGTCCGTCGCACCCTGTCCAGCAGGACTGTCTACGGGCGGTCTCGGAGTGGACCGGTGTAGCGATGCCGGCGATCGGGATGGGTGTGGATGGCTGCGGCGTGTCCGTTTTCGGTCTGCCGCTCGCCAACATGGCGCTCTCCTACGCCAGACTGGTGCGCGCCGCCGCCGAGGGGGACACGCCGAGTCGTCGTGTGGTGAGCGCGATGACCACCCACCCCTTCCTCGTGGGCGGGACCGATCGCTTCGACACGTTGCTCATGAATGCCTGCGGCGGCAACGTGGTCTGCAAGATCGGCGCGGAGGGTGTGCACACGTTTGCGATTGTGGATCGTGCGATCGGTTTCGCCCTCAAGGTGGAGGATGGCGCACCGCGCGCGCAGTATCCTGCCGTGCTCGCGCTGCTGGCTGCATACGATGCGCTACCCGCCACGCTCCCCGATGCGCTGCGTGATCATGTGCAGCGGGCCGTGCGCAACACGCGCGGCGAAACGGTGGGCGAGATCAGGGTGGGGCATATGGATGTGGGCGACCGACTCGACTTCACCTCCTGATTGCTGGTTGCGACGATGATCGATCCGGCGCGTGGGACTGATGATACGGCGTCATATTCGGTGACAGCCGATGTGGCGGATGGCGTTATGCTTCCGTCGCTCGATGAGGAAACGGCGGCGCTGGTGCGGTTGGCGGCGGTGCTCGCTGGCGGGAGTGAAGCGCAGGTGCGCGCGGCCCTCGCCGAAGTGGTGGGGCGCGTGCGGGACGTATGGGTCGAGGAGGTCATCCTGCAGACGTACCTGTTTGCCGGATTCCCGCGCGCCCTCAATTCCGCGCGCGAGTGGCGTCGCATCAGTGGTGTGCCGGCCCCTGAGCGTGACCCGTACGGCGTCGATGATCCCATCGAGCGACAGGTGAAGGGCGAGTCGACCTGTGCGACGGTGTACGGGCGGTTCTACGATCGCTTGCGTGTGAACATTCACGAACTGCATCCGGCACTGGATCGCTGGATGGTCGAAGAGGGGTACGGCAAGGTGCTGTCGCGCGCACCGCTCGATCTCGCGCGTCGTGAGTTGTGCGTGGTGGCTGCCTGCGCCATTGCACGGCAGGATCGGCAGTTGCACTCGCATCTGCATGGTGCCCTGCATGCCGGGGCCGCTGAAGGAACCGTGTCGGCAGCGCTCGCCGTGATCGCCCCGCTGCTCGACGCGGATGATGTTCGGCGGTATCAGGGGCTGTGGGCGCGGGTGTTGGGCAAGTAGCGCACCGGCCGGTGCGCAGGAAGCACAGAGGGCTGCGTAGGTTTCGCGTCAATCCAGAGAGAGTCTGATGTTCGTCGATCGCGTTCTAGTGAGAGTGGAAGCCGGCACGGGTGGTTCGGGGCAGACCTCGTTCCGTCGTGAGAAGTACGTGCCCATGGGTGGGCCCGACGGTGGCGATGGCGGTCGCGGCGGCGACGTGATCGTGCGTGCCGATCGCAATCTCACCACGCTGCTCGACTACACCTACCGCGATTCGTGGAAGGCCGAGCGCGGTCAGCACGGTGAGGGCTCCAATCGCACCGGTCGTTCCGGGGAAGACGTGGTCCTGCCGGTACCGCCGGGCACGATCATTCGCGATAGCGATACCAAGGAACTCGTGGGCGAAGTGCTCGAGCACGGCGACGAGTTGCACGTGGCCAAGGGCGGGCGTGGCGGCAAGGGGAACGCGTTCTTCGTGACCGCCACCCACCAGTCACCGCGCGAGTGGCAGCCGGGCGAGGAAGGGCAGATCCGTACCCTCGAGCTCGAACTCAAGCTCATCGCCGACGTCGGACTCGTGGGGCAGCCCAATGCCGGCAAGAGCACGCTGCTCTCCGTGATCTCCGCGGCGCGCCCCAAGATCGCCGACTATCCGTTCACGACGCTGTCGCCCAATCTTGGCGTGGTGCCGCTCAGCGACCACCGCTCGTTCGTGGTGGCCGATATTCCGGGAATCATCGAGGGCGCACACGAAGGCAAGGGGCTGGGGCTGCAGTTCCTCCGTCACATCGAGCGGACGCGACTTCTGGCGTTCCTCATTCCCATCGACGCGATGGACTGGCAGGCGGAACTCGATCAGTTGCGACACGAGGTCGCCTCCTATTCGGCCGAACTCGCGGCCAAGCCGTTCTGTGTGGTCTTCTCCAAGCTCGACCTCTTGGGCGAACACTACATCCCGGAGATCGACGCGCGTGGGGCGTACGCGATGTACGCCATCAGCGGCGCCGGACGTCAGGGCCTCGACGTGATGCTCGATGGTTGGTGGAGCAAGCTGCTGGCCATGCGCGCGGAAGCGCTGCAGCCGGAGAAGGATGCCCAGCTCCTTCCCTGAGGCGGTGCGGTGTCTCACACCGAGTGACGAGGCGTTCCCGCACGCGTTACGTGATCTCAAGGCCGTTCCGCGTACCCTGTGGGTGCACGGGACGCTGGCCGTCGCGGAATCGCCGGCCGTGGCCATCGTGGGGACGCGCCGTTCCACACCGTATGGTGAGCGTGTGGCAAAAGCGATCGCCGCAATGTGCGCCCGGCACGGCGTGTGCGTGGTGAGCGGCCTCGCGGCGGGGATCGATGCCGCGGCGCACAGCGCCGCACTTGAGGCGGACGGACGCACGGTGGCCGTGTTGGGCACCGGAATCGATCAGGTCTACCCGCGGCAGCATCGCGCGCTGCAGGCGCGCATTGCACGCGACGGGCTGCTCTTCAGTGAGCATGGGCCGGGCGAAACCGGGCATGCGGGTTCGTTCCCGCAGCGCAATCGACTGATCGCCGCGCTGGCGACCGTCGTGGTCGTGGTCGAGGCGCCCGAATCGAGCGGTGCGCTCAATACGGCCCGCTACGCGCGGGAGTTGGGGCGCACGCTGGCGGTCGTACCGCATCCCATCGACTCCGCGTCGGGGAAAGGGAGTAACCTCCTGATCAAGTCGCACGACGCAGAGCCGCTCCTCGCGCCGGAGGACGTGCTGACGCTGCTCGATCTGCAGGCAACTCCCACGGTGGGACTCACGTTGGATGGGGAGGCCGCGGCCTGCTGGGAGGCGCTCCGCACCGGCGCGGTGAGCGTGGCCGCCATTGCCGCGCGAACCGGACTGCCCGCTCGTCAGGTCACCGCGCTGTTGGCGCTACTCGAGATCGACGGGCTGGTCACGTTCGACGCGGTGGGGCAGGTGCGTCCGGCCAGCATGTTGGCATGACGGACGGGCCGGAGCCACAGGCGCCGGAGCCACAGGCGCCGGAGCCACATGCGCTGGAGCCATATTCCGGCGAGCCTCGGCAGGCCACTCGGCGGTACGAACATCTGTATCTGCATGTACCGTTCTGCGCGCGGCGCTGCAGCTACTGCGATTTCGCCATTGCGGTGCGGCGCGAGGTCCCGTGGAAGGCGTTTGCGGAAGCTGTCTCCCGCGAGTGCGAGATCAGGCAGGCGAGGGATTCCTGCACCCCGTTGCGCACCGTATACCTCGGCGGCGGGACGCCCTCGCGCCTCGGTGCCGAGGGCGTGGCTGCCACGTTGGAGGCCCTGCGCGGGCACGTGACCTGGACCGCCGAAGCCGAAGTCACCGTCGAAGCGAATCCCGAAGACATCACGGCCGATACTGTCTCGCGGTGGAGGGAGGCCGGCGTGAATCGCCTGAGCATCGGCATCCAGAGCTTCGACGATCTGGTCTTGTCGTGGATGCACCGCGTGCACGATGCCGCCGGGGCCGCGGCCGCTGTTCGCGAAGCACGGCGTGGTGGTATCACCGCTTTCTCGATCGATCTCATTTTCGCGACGCCCGACCGCCTCGCTCGCGACTGGGCTGCCGATCTCGAGCGCGCCATGGCGCTGGAGCCCGATCACATCTCGCTGTACGGCCTCACCGTGGAGCCGCACACACCACTCGGTCGTTGGCATGCGCGGGGGCAGGAGCAGGAGGCGCCGGAGGATCGGTACGAACGCGAGTTCCTGCTGGCGCATGATCTGCTGCGCGCTGCGGGCTATGAGCATTACGAGGTTTCCAATTTCGCCCGACCTGGTCATCGGGCCCGTCACAACAGCGCGTATTGGCGTGGCGTGCCGTATCTCGGGCTCGGCCCGTCGGCGCACGGCTTCGATGGGCAGGCGCGGCGCTGGAATCTCGAGGCCTTCACTGCGTGGGAGCGTACCGTGGGCGCACTGACCGATCCGATCGGGGGCGAGGAGTTTCTCACGAGCGAGAACCGGCTGGCCGAGCAGGTGTATCTTGGACTGCGCACGATCGACGGGCTCCCCGTATCGGCGGCCGAAGTGGCTCACGTGAGCGCCTGGCGTGACGCCGGCTGGGTGGAGTTGATCCCCTCCCCCGGTGGAGCACGGCTGGTGTGTACGCCCCACGGCTGGTTGCGTCTGGATTCTCTGGCGGCTGACTTGACAGCGTTTCGAAGCCGCTCGTAGGCTTCGCCCTCTATGGCACGAGACATGGCGCACAGCGGTGAACTCTCCGAACGGGAGCGGCAGGTGCTCGAGGCGGTGATCCACAGCTATGTGGCCACCGCGGAGCCGGCCGGCTCTCGCACGCTGTCACGCCGGTTCGGATTGGGGATCTCGCCAGCCACCATCCGCAACACCATGAGCGATCTGGAAGAGAAGGGATTTCTCTTCCATCCGCACACCTCGGCCGGACGCATTCCCACCGACAAGGCGTACCGGACCTACGTGGACTCGCTCATGCGGGTCGATCCGCTTTCGGGCGAAGACCAGCGCCGCCTCCAGGAACAGATCCTCGGCGGGGGCTCCGCGATCGAGAACATCCTGCGTCGCGCCGCCCAATCGCTCGGAGTGCTCACCCAGGAGCTTGGCGTTGCGCTCGGGCCTCGTCTCGATCGGGCCACGCTGCGCCAGGTGGAGTTGGTGCGTGTGTCGTCCGACCGTCTCCTGATGGTGCTCACGCTGAGCGGCGGCGCCGTCCGCACGATCTTTGTCGAAGTGCCGGGGATCATCGCCGACGAGGCGTTGGTGGGGGTCACGATCGTGCTCAACGAGCGGCTGGCTGGCCTTACCCTCGATGAGGTGCGGACATCGCTGGTGACCCGTCTGCGTGACGTGACCACCACCCCCGAAGCTGCGGAACTGCTCAACATCTTCGTGCAGGAAGGCGATCAGGTCTTCGCTCGTGCGGCCACAGAGCCGCTCGACACGGTGGTGCTGGGGCAGCCATCGCTCCTGGCCGACCAGCCGGAGTTCGCCAGCGGCGAACGTCTGCGACAGCTGATCGAGTTGACCGAGACGCGCCAGCAACTGGCCACCTTGCTCGAGTCACGCTCCGGCGGGCCTGGCATCTCCATCACGATCGGTAACGAACACGGCGACCCGCGCTTCGAGCCGTTCACCGTGGTCACGGCCGAGTACCACGTCGGATCGTTGAGCGGGGTGATCGGCGTGATCGGCCCCACCCGCATGCCCTACGACAAGGTGATCGCCCTCGTGGATCACACCTCGCGACTCGTGTCGGATCTGCTCTGCTGCGCGGGCTCCGGACGGGGGAGTCGACTCGCGGCGGGCGCCCCCGGCCGGACCGATGCGATCGCGGAGGACACAACTGCGGCTCCGGCTGGGTTAGCTTTCAGGGTCCGTTCAGTTTTCCCGGAATTTGCAGATATCCCCATGGCTGACTTTTACGCGGTCCTCGGCGTACCGCGCGACGCGTCTGACGACGACATCAAGAAGGCGTACCGTCGTCTGGCGATGCAATGGCACCCGGACCGCAATGGCGGTTCGAAGGAAGCCGAAGAAAAGTTCAAGACCATCACCGAAGCCTACGATGTGCTGCGCGATCCGCAGAAGCGCGCGGCCTTCGACCGTTATGGTGAGGCCGGGCTCCGCGGCGGTGGCGGCGCTCAGTCGGCGTACGAACACGTGGACCTGTCCGAGGCGCTCAACATCTTCATGCGCGATTTCGGCGGGTTCGGTGATCTGTTCGGGGCGGCGGCCGGTGGGCGTCGATCTGGCCCGCGCAGTGGGGCCGACATCAAGTTGCCGCTTCCCCTCACGCTGACCGAAGTCGCGACTGGCGTGGAGAAGACGGTGGTGGTCAAGGTGCTCGACGCCTGCGACAAGTGTGATGGCTCGGGCGCCGAGCCGGGAACCAAGCCGCAGAGCTGCGGCACCTGCGGAGGCGCCGGCGAAGTGCGGCGCGCGCAACGATCGTTCTTCGGGCAGTTCGTGTCGGTCGCGCCGTGCCCCACCTGTGCCGGAGAAGGGGTGGTCGTATCGAGCCCGTGCAAGAAGTGCCGCGGTGAAGGGCGCGTGCGGGCTGAGCGGACCCTCAAGATCACCGTACCTCCCGGCGTCGCCACAGGGCAGTACATGACGCTGCGCGGTGCCGGCAACATTGGCCCCCGCGGCGGGACGCGCGGTGACGTGCTCGTCGTCTTCGAAGTGGATGACGACGAGCGCTTCGACCGCGATGGCGAGGATCTGTTCTGCGAAGCGTTGGTGACTTATCCGCAGCTCGTGTTCGGTGCCGACATCAACGTGCCGGGCCTCACCGGCGATCTCTCGCTGCGCGTACCGGCGGGTACGCAGAGCGGGACCGTGTTTCATCTCCGCGGGCGTGGACTGCCGCGGGTGAATGCGAGCGGGACCGGTGACCTGCATGTGAAGGTGCAGCTCTGGACACCGCAGTCGGTCGATGGCGACGAGAAGCAGCTGATCGAGCGATTGGGGGCGTTGCAGGGGAAAGCTCCCGAGCGTCGCGAAAAGGGGTTCTGGTCGAAGATGAAGGAGGCACTCGGTGCCTGAGTCGCGTGACGCATCGGGCGGCGACGCCCGCGCGGACGCCGGAGCCGACGAGGCCGGCCGCTGGATCAGCGTGCGGGTCCAACCCGGCGCGAAGGCCGGCGCACGGGAGGCCTGCCTCGCTGCGCTCTTCGAGGTGGGTGCGCAGGGCGTGCACGAGGATGGGCGCGCGCTGGTCACGCACTTCCCCCCGAGTACCGACCTCACCGCGGTGCACCGCGCGCTGACCGAGGCCGATGAGCAGGTCGTGATCGAAACGGCCCCGGTGCCACCGATCGACTGGAGCGAGGCGTGGAAGTCGCGCATCACGTCGCATCAGCTGGGCGCACTCACCGTCACCCCCCCGTGGCTTGCGGACGGGATGGATCCGGCAACGACGATCGTCATCGATCCCGGCATGGCATTCGGTACCGGTGAGCACCCCACCACGCGCGGCGTCGTGCGCCTGCTGCCGAGTCGGTTGCGCGGCGGCGACGTGGTCGCCGATCTCGGGGCGGGGAGTGCGATTCTCTCGATCGCCGCGGCAAAGCTCGGGGCGGCGCGGGTGTACGCGATCGAGCTCGACGCCGATGCGATCCCCGACGCCGAAGAGAATGTTCGGCGTAACGGCGTGGCCGATCGCGTGCACGTGTTCGAGGCCGACGCGGGGGCGCTTCTCCCACTCGTGGCCCCGGTGCAGCTCGTACTTGCCAACATCATTTCGTCGGTGCTGATCGAACTGCTGCCGCTCATCGCCTCATCGCTCACCGAGCGTGGCAGCGCGATCCTGAGCGGTATCCTGCTCGAGGAGCGCGATACGATGCGTGAGGTGCTCGATGCGCACGGCTGGTCCATCCTCGAAGAAGACGCGGAGGACATCTGGTGGTCGGTGTCGATCGTGAGGGGGTAGCTGCCGGGCGTCCGCAGTTCATGGCGCCCGAACCGTTTGCGGCGGGCGGCACCGTGACGCTCGACGAGGCATGTGCGCGGCACATGCGCGTGTTGCGGCTGGGGGCGGGCGCGGTGGTTGGACTGCGTGACGGGCACGGGCGTATCGGGGCGGGGCAGCTGGTCGTGTTGACCAAGTCGCAGGCCCAGATCGAGGTCACCGAGGTGGTACTGCAAGAGCCGTTGCCCCCGGTGCATCTGCTGGTCCCCGTGGCGGACCGCGATCGCATGTTGTGGCTCGCGGAGAAGGCGGCGGAGCTCGGCGCGACCAGCTGGCGCCCGGTCCTGTGGCGACGCTCGCGGAGCGTGTCCCCGCGGGGCGAAGGGGTGAGCTTTCAGGCAAAAGTCCGAGCGCGAATGGAGGGTGCCCTCGCCCAGTCCGAAGGGGCGTGGCTACCCCAGCCCTATCCTGAGGCGACCCTCGAGCGTGCCATTCTTGCGGCCCCGCAGGGGGACCGCGTCGTGCTCGACCCAGCAGGCGAACCGATGGTCGGTTCCGGCGTACGACCCTTGCAGGCACCGATCATCATTGCCGTCGGGCCTGAGGGAGGGCTCGAGCGGGACGAGCTCGCCGATCTTGAGCGTGCAGGCTTCCGTCGGGTAAGCCTGGGGCCCACCATCCTCCGCTTTGAGACCGCCGCGATCGCGGCGTTGTCCATGGCGCGTACCAGTCTGGGCCGCCAAGGGGCGCCGGACCTGCAGCCGGGAGACCGCCCGGAGGTTCCATGAGTGATTCGTGCATCTTTTGTCGTATCGTGGCCGGGAGCATTCCGGCCACCATCGTTGCTTCCAATGAGCGGGCGCTCGCCTTCAAGGATCTGCACCCGCAGGCCCCGGTCCACCTGCTCGTGATTCCCCGGCGGCACGTCGCCTCGTTGGCGGCGGCCGACGATCCTGCCGACCTCGGTGCCCTGATGACACTGGCGGCGGATGTGGCCCGCGAGGCCGGAATCGCGGATTCCGGCTACCGGGTCGTTACCAATATCGGGAATGATGGTGGGCAGACGGTCGGCCATCTGCACCTGCACGTGCTGGGCGGTCGGGCCCTCACGTGGCCGCCGGGGTGAACGGTGGCCCGGCCGGCTTCCGCGTACCCGCAAATGCTTCACCGGGAGCGGCTTGACCCAAGCCACCGGTTTGCCTAGCATTAGAGGCTGGCCTGAAAAGGTCGTTTCCCATTCCCTGACACGTCGCGGGTCTCTCGCGAATACACCCGAGGTTCAGTTTGTCGGAAGTCATCATCCACGAGGACGAGAATTTCGAGCGGGCGCTCAAGCGCTTCAAGAAGAAGTGCGAAAAGGCCGGCATCCTGTCCGACCTGCGCAAGCATCGTCATTACGAGAAGCCGTCGGAGCGCCGCAAGCGCAAGATGAACGCGGCTGTCCGTAAGAATCGCCGCACCCGTCAGGGGTGAGCAGTCCCGTGGACGCCAGCGGCAATTCGCTGCTGGCGCGGTTGCAGGGTGATCAAGCCTCCGCCCGACGGGAACAGCAGAAGGATCGCGTGATGCTCCTCGGCATGATCGTGTCCGAGGTCAAGAACCGCGAGATTGAGCTGCGTCGGGAGATCACCGACGACGACGTACTCGACGTGATCCGCAAGGGCGTCAAGAAGCGCCGCGAGTCCGTCGAGCTGTATGCCAAGGCCGGACGCACCGACCTGCAAGAGAAGGAACAGCAGGAAATCGGCATGCTCGAAGCGTACCTACCTGCCCAGGTCGATCCGGCAGAGGTGCGCAGTGCGGTGCAGGCCGCCATCGCCGGCGGTGCGACCAATGTGGGTGCCGTCATGGCCCGCGTCATGCCCCCCTTCAAGGGCCGGGTGGACGGTAGCATCATCAACGCCATCGCGCGCGAAGAACTCGCACGCGGGTAGCACCGGCCTTCGGGTCGGCGTTGGCATCGCGTAACGCCTGGTCGATCCGGCACTTTTGCAGGACCCCATGAACGCGCACGCGCTCGGTATCCTCGAGTTTCCTCGCCTGCTGGCGCACGTCGCCGGACGGGCGTCTTCCACCCCTGGCGCTGCGGCGGTTCGGGCGCTCGCTCCGCGTGCCGATCGCGAGTGGATTGAAGCGGAGCACGCGCGTGTGAGCGCGGTGCGCGCCCTGGTGATGTCCGATCTGGGATGGCCGACGGAGCCGATCCCCGATTGCGGAGAATCGCTCAGACGATTGCGCATCGAGGGGCTCACGTGGAGTGCGCTCGAGCTCCTGCAGGGCGCCACCCTGCTGCGGTCGTCGCGCCGCACTCGCGAGGCGCTCCGCGATCCCCGGCGCCCGGCCATCACGCTCGCCTATCTCGCGACGTTCGCGCAGGCGCTCGTTGACTTGCGTGCCCGCGAAGACGCGATCGCCCGCGCCATCGGCGACGATGGCATCGTGCGGGACGATGCCTCCCCCGCACTCCGCCGTGTCCGCAAGGAACTGCGGCACGCCGAGGGAGAGCTCGTGCGACTCCTCGAGCGCGAAATGGGAAAGCTCGAGCCGCACCATCAGGTCAGCGATCTCTCCGTCACCATGCGCAACGGCCGATGGGTCATGCCCATGCGGCGAGAGGCCAAGGGGTACGTTGGCGGCATCGTGCACGACAGCTCGGGGACTGGGGCAACGATCTTCGTCGAGCCGCCCGCCGCGGTGGAGTTCGGTAATCGCGTACGCGAACTCGAGATCGAGGAGCAGCGCGAAGTGGAGCGTGTCCTGCGCGAACTCACCGACGAGATCCGGCCGTATCATGACGAGATCCTCGGTGCGTATCACGCTCTCGTCGCGCTCGACTCGCTGTATGCCCGCGCGAAGTACAGCCTCGAGGCCAACTGTGCCTCGCTCACGTTCGGTGAGCCCGCCGAGGGGCTCGCTATCGTGGATGGTCGGCACCCGCTGCTGCTGGCCAAGGGGACGGCCGTCGTGCCCTTCGATCTTGCGCTCACCGCCGATGAGCGCACCCTGCTCGTGTCGGGGCCCAACACGGGCGGCAAGACCGTCCTGCTCAAGGCGATCGGCCTGTTGTGCATGATGGCACAGGCCGGCGTGCCGGCGCCCGTTGGCGCCATGAGTCGCCTGCCGGTGTTCGACGATGTCTTCGCGGACGTCGGGGATGAGCAGAGCATCGAGGCGAGCCTCTCCACCTTCAGCGCACATCTCAAGAACCTCGGCGAGATCCTGCGCTCCGCCTCGCCCTCGTCGCTGGTGCTCATCGACGAATTGGGTTCCGGCACCGATCCCGCCGAAGGCGCGGCGCTCGGCGGCTCCATTCTCGAAACGCTCACCCTTCGGGGGACGCTCACCCTTGCCACCACGCATCTTGGCCAGCTCAAGCTGTTGGCGACCGAGGTGGGCGGTGTGGTGAACGCGTCGCTGCAGTTCGACGCCGTGCAGCTCGCGCCCACGTACCGGTTGCTCAAGGGCGTGCCGGGTCGGAGCTACGGTCTCAGCATCGCGCGTCGCCTGCAGTTGCCCGAAGACGTCATCGTGCGAGCGGAGGAGCGACTTCCGGCAGGGGAGCGTGACCTCGCCGTTCTGCTCGCCGATGTGGAAGCGCGCGAAGCCGCGCTCACCGATCGCGAGCGCCTCATGGAGCGCGAAAACGACAAGCTTCGCGCGCGTCTGGCCACGGTGAGTGACCGCGAGCTCAAGGTGCGGGAGCGCGAACGTGATAGCGAGCGCGTGGCGCGTCAGGAAGCCCGCAAGTATCTGCTCGAAGCACGAGGGCAGGTGGAGCGGGCCATTGCCGACGTGCGCGCGAAAGCCGCAGCGGAGAGCGACGCGTTCGATGAAGCGGCGCGTACGGCAAGACGAGCGGTCGAGGACGCGGCGGCGGCTCAGGGGACCGCAGCAGAGGCGGTGCAGCAGCGAGCGGCCCGGGAACGGGCCCGCGCTGAGGAAAAGAAGGGGGGAGCGGGGAGTGGGCCGCGTCCCGCTGGCGCCACACCAGCGGCCGGTGCGCCGCTCGTCGAGGGTGACCACGTGCTGGTGGGCACCCTCGGCGACAAGGTGGGGCGCATTGTATCGGTGCGCGGCAATGAGGCACGTGTAGCTGTCGGGTCGCTCACGCTGAACGTGCCGCTCGCCTCATTGTCGCGCACCAAGGCCGCGCCGCAGCCCTCGATGCGCTTGTCACTCGGTGACATCCCCGAAGTCGAGCCGGTGCGCGAGGTCGATGTGCGTGGGCTTCGCGTGGATGAGATCGACGATCAGGTGCTGCAGGCGCTCGATGCCGCCGTGCGCAACGACCTGCGTGAGCTTCGGATCATTCACGGCAAGGGTACCGGAGCGCTCCGCGCCCGGGTGGGGGAGATGCTCAAGAAGGACACCCGCGTTTCAGGTTTCCGGCTCGGAGCCTGGAACGAAGGTGGCGCGGGTGTCACTGTAGCCGAACTGGCGTAGCGTGGATTGATTCAACTCATGAGCCTGCGCCGATGATTCCCGACGAAACCGTCGAACAGGTCCGCACTGCGGCGGACATCGTCGAGCTCATCAGTGAATTCGTGCCGCTGAAGCGGTCCGGTGGCTCGTGGCGCGGCCCGTGTCCATTCCATCAGGGCAAGAATCCGAATTTCTCGGTGTCTCCGTCCACGGGGAGCTATTACTGCTTCGTTTGTCACGAGAGCGGTGACGTGTTCACCTTCGTGCGCAAGCGATTGGGGCTCGACTGGCCATCGGCGGTCAAGTTCATCGGTGAAAGGGTCGGTATTGAAGTGGTCGATGCGCCGCGTCGTGCACAGGCCCCGGACCCGAACGCCCCCAGCTACGAGGCGCTCGCGGCGGCAGCCGAATGGTTTCAGCAGCAACTGCTTGATCATGACGTCGGTCGCGCGGCGCGTGACTATCTCGAGTCACGAGCGCTGGACCCGCACGCCTGGCAGCGATTCGGGCTTGGCTTCGCGCCGCGTGATGCCCAGGCACTTCGCCGCTATCTGCATTCGTTGGGGATCGACGATGCGCGGCAGCTGGAGGCGGGCTTGCTCGTGCTGCGCGAGGGAGACAGCGACCCGCGGCTCCGCTTCCGCGGTCGCGTGATGTTCCCCATTCTGGACGAACTGGGCCGTCACGTGGGCTTCGGTGGACGCGCCATGGGCGACGATCAGCCGAAGTATCTGAACAGCCCCGAGTCACCGGTCTTCCAGAAGCGTCGCACGCTGTATGGCCTGTACACCGCCAAGCAGGCCATGCGACGCACCACGCGCGCGATTGTGGTGGAGGGCTATCTCGATGCCATTCGGTTGTCGCTGGCGGGCGTGGAGGAGGTCGTCGCCCCACTCGGGACGGCGCTCACCGAAGAGCAGGCACAGCTGCTGGTACGCTACGCGCCAGACGTGTTCCTGCTGTACGACAGCGATGAGGCCGGCCAGAAGGCCACGTTCCGGTCCGGGCTCGAACTGCTTCGCGCGAAAGCCAAAGTGCAGGTCGTGTCGCTCCCTGATGGGGAAGATCCGGACACGTTCGTGCGGGCGTACGGTCGGGGTGCGATCGAGGCACAGCTTGGCCAGGCCATCGACCTGTTCGACCGGCAGGTACAGCTGCTCGAGCGGCGCGGCTGGTTTGCCGATCTTCGCCATCGGCGGTCTGCCATCGACAAGCTGCTGCCAACCATTCGCGCTGCGAAAGAACCGCTCACGCGCGACATGTATCTCGGCCGCCTCGCCGAGGCGACGAACCTCGACAAGGCCACGCTTGCCGCCGAGGCGGACGCCCTGCCTGACTTCGAGCGCCGCCGAAGCGTGTCGCCTCCCCGGGGCAGTGCAGGCGGGTCGATGGAAGGGGAATATGCGCCGCCGTTCGACGGCCCGCCGCCCGAGTACTCCGAGGGGGACGGGCGCGAGATGGAGCCCGCCCCCCTGCCGCCGCCCGCCTCCGACAAGCCAGCGTGGACACCGGGGCGCAAGCGTGGCTACAAGCAGGGGCCCGAGTGGCAGGCCACCAACGTCCCGCCGCGTCCGCGGCGTGACGAACCGGTGGAGCGCGCGCTGGTGCGCGCCATGCTGGTGGATCGAGGTGTCGCAGAGCGGGTGGCCGAACGCCATCCCCCCGAGACGTTCCGCGATGCGCGGTACCGCGAACTCTTCGACGTGTTGCTCAATGCGCCGCTCGACGACGATCTCGAGCAGATCGCCGAGCGTGTGGCGTCGGAGGCACTGAAGGTGCTGCGGGATCTGACCGATGCCGGGCAGTACGACCTCGAGGCGGCCGACATCGGCCTCAATCTCAGCAAGCTCGATGCGCGCGTGCTGGAGGTGCGTGTCGACGAGATTCGGGCGGCGATGCGAACGGCGTCGCGCGAGGAGCAGGATATCCTCATGCGCGAGCGGCTCGAACTCGAAGCGGAAATTCGTCGACTGCTGCCCATGCGATCACCGCGCGGGAAGCCCAAATCATGAAGCAGCGCTGACCCGCTGCCGGGGACAGGCATGATCAATCAGGAGCTCGAAGCGCTGTTGGCGGTGCAGGCCGACGACGCCGTCGTACGGGGGATTGAGGCACGTCGCGCCGAGGTCGCACCGCGGCTCGCACATCTCGAGCAGGTGTACAAGCGTGCGGTCCTCGACGTGACGCGAGCGGAGGCCGCGCTCGAGAAGGAACGCGCCGGGCAGCAGGCCGTCGAGCAGATGCTCGGTGAACTGCGTGCGCGTCACGAACACAATACCGCGCTGCTGAACAACGCGCAGAAGCTGCGCGACGCCACCGCCGCGGCACGTCAGTTGGAGGAATCCGGGCAGGCGCTTGCCACCCTCGAAAGCCGGGCGCTGGCAACATCGCGCCGCGTGACCGACCTGCGTACCGCACTGACGGCGTTTCGCGAGGTGCTCTCATCGATCACCGGGGAGCAGCAGACTGCGCGCGCCACGATCGCGGGCGAACTGGAGTCGCTCGACCGCGAGCTCGCCGCCGCGCGAGCCAAGCGCTCGGTCGCTGCCGCAAAGGTTGCCCCCGGCCTCCTGGGCAAGTACGAGCGCATTACGGCGCGACGGCAGTCGGCAGCGCTGATCGAACTGCGGCACTTCAACTGCAGCGCATGTGACACGGCAATCCCGCTGCAGCGGCGGCCCGCCATGTCGTCGGGGATGCATATCGAACCCTGTGAAGGGTGTGGGGTGCTGTTGTATCAGCGCCCCTCGGCAGGCTCCGCGTAGTTTCGTCACATCACGCGACCGTTCGGGTGCCCCGTTCACGCTGGTCTTCGTAGATTGTCGGTGTGACTGCTCCCCCTCGCTCCGTCTTTCCGTTCGCGCCTTCGGTGCCCGCGCTCTCTCTCGGTGGCGCCGGGGCGTCTGCACGGAGTGCCAGGCCGGTTCCGTTGCGTCCACCTGCCCGGTGGGTACCCGCGGCGGCGCCGCCGACCGACGTCGTGCGCTCGTTGCAGCGTGACCTGCTGCTGCCCGAAGAGGTGTGCCGCTTGCTCGCGTCGCGCGGGTATCGTGACGCTGAGGCGGCCAAGCGATTTCTGCGGCCCCGCCTCGATCACGTGGAGGCACCGGCGGCGCTCCACGACAGCGACCGCGCCGTGGCCCGCATAGCCGACGCGGTGCGGGCGCAGGAAACGATCTTCGTCCACGGCGACTACGATGTGGACGGCATGTCGTCGACGGCGTTGCTCACGCGCGTATTGCGGGGGCTTGGCGCACAGCGCGTGGTGCCATTCGTGCCGAACCGACTCACGGATGGCTACGATCTGGGCAGTGCCGGCGTGACGGCCGCGCGCATGGCGGGCGCGACCCTCGTGGTGACCTGTGACTGTGGGACCAGCGCGCACGGGCCGGTGCAGGAGCTCATGTCGTCGGGCATCGACGTGATCGTCACCGATCATCATCTGCCCGGTCATGGCATGCCCCCCGCGTATGCGGTCTGCAACCCGCGGCATCCTGATTGTCGCTCGGCCGACAAGGATCTCGCGGCCGTCGGCGTGGCCTACAAGCTCTCGTTGGCCCTCTGTGAGGCGTTCGGCGTCTCCCCCGGTCTCGCGCACCGTCAGCTCGATCTGGTGGCCCTCGCCACGATCGCCGACGTCGCGCCGCTTCGGGGGGAGAATCGCGTGCTCGTGCGCTACGGTCTCAAGCTCCTCAACGAAACAACGCACCCGGGGCTGCGTGCGCTCATCCGCTCGTCGGGGCTCGAGGGGAAGGCCCTGACGGCGGGACGCGTTGGCTTCGTGCTGGCCCCGCGCCTCAACGCTGCCGGGCGCATTGCCGACGCCAAGCGTGGCCTCCAACTGCTGCTGTGCGAGCGGGAGGACGAAGCGAACGTCATCGCGCGCGAACTGGAGGAACTCAATCGTGCGCGGCAGGAGCTCGACAAGGTCGTGCTCGACCAGGCGCTGCGGCAGGTCGAGCAGCCGCACATGCGCGACCGGTATGCGCATGTGCTGCACCAACAGGGGTGGCACGCGGGGGTGATCGGCATCGTCGCCTCCCGAATCGTGGAGCAGACCGCACGTCCCGCGGTGCTGGTGGCGGTCGAAGACGGCATCGGCAAGGGATCGGGACGTTCGATCAGCGCCTTCGACCTGCATGGGGCGCTCGGTGACTGCTCGTCGCTGTTCCTGCGCTACGGTGGACATCGGGCGGCGGCGGGGCTCACCATGCGCGCGGAGGAGGTGCCGGCGTTCGTGGATCGCTTCGACGAGGTTGCCCGTACGCGGCTCACCCCCGAGGATCTGGTGCCCGAACTGCGCGTGGATCTCGAGGTCCCGTTGCACCTGGTCGGTGAGGATTTGGAGAAGCTCGTGCGCCACTTCGAGCCGTTCGGCGTGGGGAATCCGGCGCCCCTCTTTCATGCCCGCGGCGCGCGGCTGACCGGCGCCCCGCGCAAGATTGGCGCCGACGGGCTCAAGCTGTCGATCGACATGACGCGAGGCGAGCTCGAGGCGATCGGGTGGGGGATGGCAGCCCGCGCCACCTCGCTCGACGTGACGCGGGCCCTGGACATTGCGTTCAAGCTCGAGCGCGATGAATACCGCGGCGTGTCGCGGTTGCAGCTGCGCCTCGCGGACCTTCGTCACGGAGACGAGTGACCATGCGGATTATTGCGGGGCGATGGAAGGGACGGCGCATTGAGGCGCCCCCGGGTGACGCGGTGCGCCCCACGGGCGACCGGGTACGTGAGGCGTGGATGAGCATCGTGCACCCCGTGCTCCCCGATGCGCGCGTGCTGGACCTGTGTGCGGGGAGCGGGGCCCTCGGACTCGAATGCCTCTCGCGGGGGGCGGCCCAGTGCGATTTCGTGGAGCAGTCGCCCCGGGTGCTGAAGGTGATCGAGAAAAACCTGGCCGGCCTCGGTGGACACGAGGGGGCGGTGCTGCATCGCGACGAGGCCATGCGGTTCGTGCAGAACCTGCGGGCCGAAAGCTACGACATCGCCTTTGCGGACCCCCCCTATGCATCCGATACGGCGCAGCGGCTTGTCGAGCAATGGCTCGCGGTCCCTTTCGCCACGGTGTTCGCCGTTGAACATTCAGCAGCGGTCGCACTCCCCGCGATCGGCGAGACCCGCCGGTATGGCACTACCGCCCTGACCTTTTTCCGCACCGCTTCGTGACCCCCGATCCGGCCGTCGAGGCCGATTCCGCCACTGAGCGGGCCCGCGGCCCGCTCATCGCGCTGTATGCTGGCTCATTCGACCCGATCACCCACGGGCACGAAGACCTCATGAAGCGCACGCTCATGTTTGCCGATCGCCTCATCGTGGCGGTCGCCAACAACGTGAACAAGCAGCCGCTCTTCAGCGTGGAGGAGCGGATGGCATTCATTCGCGAGTGCATCGGCGACGACACACGGATCGAGGTGCGTGCCTTCTCCGGGCTGTTGGTGGAGTTCGCCCGGGAGGTCGGTGCGCGGGTCAATGTGCGCGGCCTTCGCGCGGTCAGCGACTTCGAATACGAGTTCCAGATCGCGCTGATGAACCGTCACCTGTATCCGGATCTCGAGACGGTATTCATGACCCCCTCGCTCGACACCACGTACATCAGCTCGAGCATGGTGCGCGAGGTGGCGAAGTTCGGAGGTGATGTGTCGGGGCTGGTGCATCCGCTGGTTGCACGGGCACTGGTCGAGCGCTTTCGCGAACAGGCCGCAGCACGTGGGGGACCGGCGTGATGAGCGCCGACGCGTTTCTCGACGCCGTGCATGCGCGCGCGGCGCAGCGTCCGCGTACGATTCTGTTTCCGGAAGCGACCGATCCGCGGACGGTCTCTGCCGTGCTCGCCCTGCAGAAGCGCGGATCGGTGCGTCCCATCCTCGTGCGACGCGGTGACGCGCCGACGGGGGTGGTACCGGCCGGTGGCATGTTGATCGATCCGCTGGAGGACCCCCGCGCCGAACGCGTCGTGGCGCATCTGCTGGCACGCCGGGGAGACAAGGGACTCACGCGGGAGGATGCCGAGCGGCTGGCCCGCGAACCGCTGTATTTCGCCGACAGTCTCGTGGCGCTTGGCGAGGCCGATGGCTGCGTGGCCGGCGCCGTGCATACCACCGCCGACGTGTTGCGCGCGGCGCTCTGGACGATCGGCGCCGCGCCCGGGGTGAAGACGGTGTCGTCGTCGTTTTACCTCATCGTCCCACCATTCCGCGGCGAATCGGCCGAAGTCCTCACGTACACCGATTGCGCCGTGATCCCCGATCCCACGGCGCGTCAGTTGGCCGACATCGCCCTGGCCGCCGCCGCCGATCGCCGCCGGATCGTGGGAGACGAGCCGCGGGTGGCGTTTCTCTCCTACAGCACCATGGGGAGCGCCGATGGCCCGTCGGTGAGCAAGGTGCGCGAGGCCGTGGCCATCGTGCGGGAGGTCGCGCCCTCGCTGATCGTGTCCGGGGAATTGCAGGTGGATGCTGCCCTCATTCCGGAACTGGCGCGGCGCAAGGCGCCGGGTGAGGGGGCGGCCGGTACGGCCAACGTCCTGGTGTTCCCGTCGCTCGATGCCGGCAATATCGCGTACAAGCTCACCCAGCGACTCGCGCATGGGACGGCCATTGGCCCGATCCTGCAAGGGCTCGCCAAACCCTGTAGTGACTTGTCGCGAGGGGCAACAGCCGACGACATTGCACATGTCGCGGCCATCACCGCCCTGCAGGCAGCAGGAACGGCATGACCCGCTTTCCCTGTGCCCCGGGTACCGCATGAGCTTCCAGCTGGAGCGTACGGACGACGTCCTGATCGTCACGGTCGAAGGTCAACTCGTGGTGACCAACCGGCAGGAGTTCAAGCAGGCGATCCTTGATGGCGTGGAGCAGGGGGCCCGTGTGGTCATCGTCGACTTCACCACCTCCGGCTACATCGACAGCTCGGGGCTGGGTGCCCTGGTGTCGCTGAGCCGGCGGCTCCGTGACGCGGGTGGCGATATGCGGTTGGTCGGGCTCAATGACGATCTCCGCACGCTCTTCGAGCTTACGCGACTGGATGCCCTCTTTCCCCTCTACGCCACCCGCGCCGACGCGCTCGCGGTCCGCTGAGCCCGTGGCAACCCGCTTCTCGTCGCGCGTCCGCCCTCCCCGCGGTGATCTGGAGCGGGTGGTCGCCGGGGCATCTCCAACGGAGGCGCGCATGACGGTGGAGTCGCGGCGTTGGATCCTGGCGACGGACGTGCAGCACATTGCCCCGGTGGTGGACGAAGTGGTGGCCCTCTGTCAGGCCGCGGGGTTTTCTGCCCGGCATTGCCGGCTCAATGTGCCCATCGCCATCACTGAAGCCGTTGCCAACGCCATGTTGCGCGGCAACGCCAACGTTGCGGCGAGGCAGGTGGAGGTGCTCGTCGAGGTGAGCGTGGCGCAGCTCGTGGTGGATGTGATCGACGAAGGGAACGGCTTCGATCTGGACGGCGTGCAGCAGTCGCCGGACGAGGCAGACTGGCTGGAGCGTGAGGATGGGCGCGGGGTTTTCCTCATGCGACAGCTGATGGACCGGGTGGAGAATCGCTGCCTCGAGGGGGGCACCGGCCACCTGCTCCGACTCATTCTGCACAGGGCATGACCGAGGTCGCCGCCCTCCTGGCTGCGTTTCGCGAGGCCACCGGGCGTGACGCAGCCATCTGGGAACGACGCGAGGGCTCCGTCACGCCCACGCTGCTCGGCGCCTCCTCCGAGACGTTTGCCCTCCGTACGGAGCCTGGCGCCTCCGCGTGGGACGTCGCAACGTGGGCGCGCGCGCAGGCGCTGCACGCGCAACTCGTGACCACCGGAGACAGTGTCGGCTGGTTGTTCGTGGAGCCGGGGCACGCCGCCGACGCCGATCGACTGCTCGGGCGGCTGTTGCCGGTGGTCCGACGCCTGACGCGCGAGCGCGATGGCGCCACCCGGGAGCTTGCGGAGCGGTACGAGGAGATCAACCTCCTGTACGCCATCGGTGAGTTGCTCGGTGGGACCACGTCGGTGGAAGACGTGGCCGATACGCTTCTGGGGGAACTCGCCGCCACCGTTGGGGCGCGGCGGGCGGTCTTTCTTCAGACGAATCGGTCGCAAGCCATCCTGGCACCGATCGCGACGCTCGGAATTGGCGACGGTGGGTACGAGGCCGTCTCCCTGGAGCGTCATGACCACATTGCCGTGCGTGCCTATCGTGCAGGCGGCGCCTGCACCGAGGACGGCCCGGGGGACACGTCCGGCGATCCCGTACTGGGCGCCCGCGGGGCGCCACTGCTCGCGGTCGCGATCGCGAGGCCCAGCAGCGGGATCGGCATCACCGGAACCTTCGCGATTCCAACGCGACGTGGCGCAGAGGTCGCGGCCAATCCGCTGGGGGTGCTGGTGCTCGCCGGGCGTGATGGCGGCCCACCGTTCACGGCGGGCGACCGCAAGTTGGCGGTGGCCGTGGGGACGCAGATCGGGACGGCGATGCACAACGCCTCACTCGTCCGTGCGGCCGTGGAGCGGCAGCAGATGGCGCGCGAGATGCAGCTGGCGAACGAGTTGCAGCTCAAGCTGTTGCCGAATCCCCGGGTGGTCCAGCCGGAGGCGCGCGCCGCGGCCCGCGTCATTCCCGCGGAGAGCGTGGGAGGCGATTTTTTTCTCCTGGCCCGATTGGATCGTGACCGAACCGGGGTACTGATCGGCGATGTGTCGGGGCATGGCTATCAGTCCGCCCTGATCATGGCGCTCGCTCTCAGTGCCGCGGGGATTCACGTGCAGGCGGCCTTCGATCCGTCGATCGCCCTGGAAGCGGTTCATCGCTCGCTGCGCGACGAACTCGAGAGTACCGAAATGTCGATCTCGTTGTGCTACGCGGTGATCGACACGCGGGTGGGTGAGCTGCGCTTCGCCAACGCCGGACACCCCCACGCGTTCGTGCTCTCGGCGGAAGGGCAGCTGTCCCGACTCGGAGCCGTCGCCCCGCCGCTCGGCTGGTGCGACGATACGATCGAGGAATGTGTCATGACCTGGAAGCCGGGGCATCGCCTCGTCTTCTTCACCGACGGAATGGTGGACGCCCGCGATGCCGCGGGAGGACGCCTCTCGGAGCAACCCCTTCTCGACACCCTTGCCTCCATGACGCACGGTGAATCGCCGGACCAGATCCTCGAGGCGCTCTTCTCCCAACTCCACGCGCACGTGGGGCGGACGGCGCTCCGCGACGACTGCACCGTGGTCGTGGTGGACCGGCCGTGAGCGGCGGGCGACGATTCGGGTCGCGTCCCGAAAAGAGTCCCGGGGGACGGGGCGGGGCAGGGAAGCTGCCGGCACCTCGCAAACGATTCGGCCAGCACTTCCTCACGGACGGGCGCGTCCTCGATGGGATTGCCGATGCGCTGGGGCCGATCAGCGATCGCACCGTGGTGGAGATCGGGCCGGGACGGGGGGCCCTCACTGATCGGCTGGTGGAACGAGCGGGGCGCGTGGTGGCGATCGAAGTCGACCGTGATCTCGTCCAGCATCTCCGGGCCCGGTACGCGGGCAAGCCCCACGTGGAGATCGTGGAGGCCGATGTACTGCAGACCGATCTGGCGGCGTTGGCTGGAGGACCGTACGTGCTGGCAGGTAATGTTCCGTATTATATCACAACGCCTATCATCTTCCATGCCTTGGAGTTACCGCGTCCGGACAAGGCCGTGTATCTGGTGCAGAAGGAAGTCGCGGACCGCATGGCTGCGCCTCCCGGCGACAAGACGTACGGCGCGTTGAGCGTCAATCTGCAGTCGGTCGTCGACGTCGCGTTCGTGCGCAAGGTTCTCCCGGGTGCCTTCAATCCCCCACCGGCCGTCGACAGCGCGGTGGTGTGTGTCACACCGAAAGCGATCCCGGTCGTGGAGCCGGCGCTCGAGAAGCGGTTCCGCAGTTTCGTGCTGGCCGCGTTCGGCCTGCGCCGCAAGCAGCTCGTGCGGGTGGTGCGCACGGCCGCCTCGCTCGACGCCGAGCGGGCCCTGGCCGTGGTGACGGCGTGTGGGCTGAATCCGGAGGCGCGCCCCGAAACACTGACGCCCGCCGAGTTCGCGTCACTCGTGCGGGCGTTGGTGGCGCTCGGCGGGGCGGAAGGTCAGGCGGCGCCTTCGTCGAGGTAGCCGGGATTCGTGAGGGCGAAGGAAAGCCCCTCGAGCTCCATGGCCATGTTTACGCTCTTGAGGTTCACGTGCGGCGGTACGGTGATCTGCGTGGGCGCGAAGTTGAGGATCGCGCGCACCCCGGCCGCCACGATGCGATCCACCACGCCCTGCGCCCCCTCGGCCGGAATGGCCAATACGGCAATGGGGGCGTCGGCGGCGGCGATGTCACTCTCGAGCGCGTCCATGGGGCGAATGATCGCTTCCCCCCACGGCTGTCCGATCTTGAGCGGGTCGTTGTCGTAGACGCCGGCAACGCTGAAGCCGCGCTGGCGAAAGCCCCGGTAGTTGGCGAGTGCCGCCCCGATCTTGCCGGCGCCGATGATGATGACCTTCCATTCGCGCTGGAGTCCCAGAATCTCGCGGAGCTGGGCGGTCAGTTCGTGGACCGGATACCCGAGGCCCCGTTTGCCGAACGACCCGAAGAAGGACAGATCCTTGCGGACCTGCGCGGGGGTCGTCCCGCAGAGGTGGGCCAGTTCGTCACTGGACGCGGTATGCTGGCCGCGGGTGTCGAGGTCCTCCAGATAGCGGAGGTACATGGACAGGCGGCGTACGGTCGAGTCTGCGATGCGTTTCACGGCGTCGTGGAAAGCTTGTGAAATTCTTCACAAAGGCAGGTGAATAGTAGGACATCGACGGCGGCAATACCAGCGGTGTTGTCGGATACGCTGCTATCTTGCACAGGTGACCGGTTCTTCCTTCGCCCGCGCGTTCGGTACCAGCGCCTCTCCCCGCCCTACCACCCTTTCGGGGCGGGCTGCGCGGCGGCTCCAGCAGGGGCCGCTCGATGCGGTCACGCTCATGCGCGAGGTGTGTCAGGTGGAGCGTCTGCAGTCCGACGCCGCCGAACGGATGGCCCAGGCGCTGCTGGGGAGTCACCCCGAGTTCGTCCGGTTGCCCTCGGGGCACTGGGCGCTCGCGGGGGCGCCGGCGCGCGACGAGCGCGGCCCCTCGGGGATCAGGGCGGTGGGGGCAACCGGTGCACGATCGGCGGCGTCCGCCATCGACGGGGCCGCGGACCTGGGGCCGTCACTTCGCGACATCACGTTTTCCGTGGTGGACGTGGAGACGACCGGGACGCGCGCCACGGGTGGCGACCGCATCACCGAAATCGCCATCGCGACGGTGCGGGGCGGGGCCGTGGTCGACGTGTACAGCCAACTGGTCAATCCGGAACGCCCCATTCCACCGTTCATCACGGCGCTCACGCGGATTTCGTGGGAGATGGTGCGCGATCAACCCTGCTTTCGGCACGTTGCCGATCAGGTCCTCTCGCGGCTGGCAGGCACCGTGTTCGTGGCGCATAACGCCAGCTTCGACTGGCGTTTCGTGAGTGAGGAAGTGCGTCGCGGGGTGGGGCACGAGCTGGCCGGGCCGCGGTTGTGCACCGTGCGACTGGCCCGCGCGCTGCTGCCGGAGCTCTCGCGCCGCTCACTCGACCACCTGACCCAACACTTCGGCATTGCGATCGAGGCGCGGCACCGCGCGGCCGGCGACGCCGAGGCGACTGCCCACGCGTTGTGCCGCATGCTCGTGATCGCCGAGCGCGAGGGGCTGCGGAGTTGGGCCGATCTCGACGCGCTGGTCAATACGCCGGCCTCGCGGCGGCGCCAAAGCGCCAGCGATCGGCGGCGGCGGGCCTTCCCCCTTCCTGTTCAAGAGGACACCACCGCGTGAACGCATCGTCCGACGCCCCGTTTCCGGTACATCCGTTCCCGGAGCCGCTGCTCGACAGCCGCACGATCGGCTCGGTCAGGGTACATGCCATCCAGGCCGGTGGGCAGCAGCTCGACGGCGGCGCCATGTTCGGAGTCGTCCCCAAGACCCTCTGGTCGCGACGCCTGGCCGCCGACGACAAGAACCGCATTCCCATGGGGATGCGATGTCTGCTGATCGAGCATCCCCACGGGCTGGTGCTGCTCGATACCGGGTCGGGAAACAAGGAGACGCCCAAGTTTCACGACATCTATGGCATCGAGAACCGTGGCCGCGACGGGCGCACGGCCCTTGAAGACGGCATTCGCGCGGCGGGCCATGCGCCGGAAGACGTGTCGCTCGTGATCAATACGCATCTGCATTTCGATCACGCCGGCGGCAACACCTGGCGCACCCCCACGGGGGAGGTGCAGGCGGCCTTTCCGAACGCACGGTATCTGGTGCAGCGAGGCGAATTCGAGTATGCCATGCGCCCCAACGAGCGCACCGCCGCCAGCTATTTCCCCCCCAACTGGGCCCCGCTCATGGCGGCCGACCGGTTCGACCTCGTGTCGGGAGCCGTCGAGATCCTTCCCGGGCTGTCGGTGTTTCCCACCCCTGGGCACACGCCGCACCACCAGAGCGTGCTCCTGCGCTCCGGGGGGGAGACCCTCTGCTTCCTCGGGGATGTGGTGCCCACGGCCCATCATCTGCCGCTCCCGTGGATCATGGGGTACGATGTGGAGCCGCTGGTCACGCTGGAGTCGAAGCGGTCACTCCTCGCGGACGCGCTTCGGGATGACTGGCTGCTGGTCTTCGAGCATGATGCCCACGTGGGCTTCGGTCGGGTGACGCACGATGGCAAGGCCTACCGATTGGCGGAGTAGTGGGGGGTTGACCTCCGGCCCCGCCCGTCTACTTTTCTTGTGTTGTAGGTGTTTCGATCGGTCGTTTGAGGCCGGTCAACAATCGAGCAAGTGGTCCGGCACCGAAGCCGGGCCCACCCTTCGGCCCTCGCGCCCGGTTCATCCGGCGGAGGCGTGCTGCTGGAGTCCATCGAAACCGGCTCCCCGCTAGGCGCACCCGTGCGCGTAGGGGCGGCACGCCGTTTGCGACGCGGATTCCTCACAGGGGTCCGCGTTTTCTGTTTCTTCCACCGGAGTACGCACTATTCAGGATTCGACGAAGCGTCCGCCACGGGTGAACCGGCAAATCCGGATCAGTCCCGTTCGCGTGATCGGTGCCGACGGCAGTCAGCTGGGTATCCTCGAGGTGGACACTGCACTGTCCATGGCGCAGGAGCTGGGGCTCGATCTCGTTGAAGTGGCGGCGGCTGCTCGGCCGCCAGTGGTCCGCATCATGGACTACGGCAAGTTCAAGTTCGAACAGGCCAAGCAAGCCCGACTCGCGAAGAAGAAGCAGCACGTGATCCATCTCAAGGAGGTCAAGTACCGCCCCGGGATCGATGATCACGACTTCGAAACGAAGACCCGCCACGCGCGGCGATTCCTCGAAGAAGGCAACAAGGTGAAGGTGACGCTGATGTTCCGAGGCCGTCAGATCGCCCACCCCGAGCTTGGCAAGGCGGTGGTGGAACGGGTGGCCCAGGAGCTCGCCGACCTCGCGAAGATCGAGAGCGCACCTGCCATGGAAGGGAAATCGATGACGATGATCCTCGCGCCCAAGTGATCACCTCCGGGTGACCAGCGCGTGATCTGACGTAACGCCGCTCCACAGGGGGCGGTTGACCGCTGACGTGAGCAAAACATGCCGAAGATGAAGACCCACAGCGGCGCCAAG
>CAZNZG010000019.1:0-26677 GCA_964577455.1 uncultured Gemmatimonas sp.
TTGACGGCCTGGGAGGAGCAGCTCATCCACGCCGACCCCGGGTTTGCGGTGGCCAGCCCCACCTCTCGGCTCGATGCCTTCTATGTGCCAGGCGCCGGCGGCGCGGCCGGAGGGGCCACCAGCCTCCGGTTCACCGAGTACAACGCCGAAACCCCGGCGGGAGCGGCGTACAACGACGCCTTGTCGCGGGCATTCCTGGCACTGCCGTCGATCCAGGCGTTCAGCCGGTCGCACATCCTGCTGCCGCTGCCGGCGGCAGCCAGCGTCGTGGATGCGCTGCTGCAGGCATACCACGCGTGGCGCGGCGTGCGCGAGCGGCCGTCGGTGTGCATCCTGGACTGGAAGGAGGTCCCCACCTACAGCGAGTTCGTGCTCTTCGAGCAGGAGTTCCGGGCGCGCGGGATCGACTGCTTCATCGGTGATCCGCGCGACGCGGAGTACCGGAACGGCACCCTCTACGTGGCGGGCAAGGCGGTCACGCTCATCTACAAGCGGGTGCTCATCGACGAGCTGGTCACCCGCTCCGGCCTCGATTCGCCCGTCGTTCAGGCTGTGAGAGACGGTGCGGTCTGTATGGTCAACCCGTTCCGCTGCAAGCTTTTACATAAGAAGGCCTCACTTGCCGTCTTAAGTGATGAACGGCAGGCGTCGCTCTTCACCGCCGAGGAGCGGGCGGCGGTACAGGCGTGCGTCCCGTGGACCCGTGTGGTGGAAGCGCGACACACGCAGTATCGCGACAGTGCCGGGAACGCCCATACGGTGGATCTGCTCCAGTTCATCGCCGAACGACGCGAATCCATGGTCCTCAAGCCCAACGATGAGTACGGCGGCAAGGGGATCGTGCTGGGCTGGACGGTCGATGACAGCGCGTGGCAGGCCGCCATCAGGACGGCCCTTGCCGAGCCGTATATCGTGCAGGAGCGGGTGGAGGTGCCCAGCGAACCGTGGCCGGCGTGGGTGGATGGCGCGGTGCATCTGGGCGATCGTATGCTCGACACGGCCCCGTTCCTTGCGAACGGGACTACCATGAACGGCTGTCTCACCCGCATTGCCACAGATCCACTCCTCAACGTGACGGCGGGGGGCGGTTCGAACGTCCCTACTTTCCTCGTCGAGGAGCGTTGATCGTGTCCGCCGAAGCTTCGCACACTGCCCCGTACCGCCCCACCATCGGGCTGACGACGCAGACGTTGCATTCCATAGATGGGATCCCACCGGCGTTGCCGTCGTCGTGGGTCATGAATCAGCGGTACTTCCACGCGGCGACGGCAGCCGGGGCCGTGCCCTGGATGATCCCCCTGCTCGACGACGACCTGCCCACGCTGCGGGCGATCTACGATCGGCTCGACGGGGTGCTCATCCCCGGCGGGGTGGATATCAACCCCGCCGAATACGGGGAGACGGTGCGCCCGGAGTGTGGCAACCTGGACCCCGCGCGCGACCTGGTGGAGCTGCAGCTGGTGCGCTGGGCCATCGCCGAAGGCAAGCCGGTGCTGGGCCTGTGCCGCGGGTTGCAGATCATCAACGTGGCCATGGGCGGAACCATGTGGCAGGATCTTGCCTCACAAAATCCGTCGTTCCACAAGCATGACTACTTTCCGACGGCGGGCTTCGAACGCGACTACATCGCGCACGAGGTCAACGTGGTGCCGGGAACCCAGTTGTCACATTTTCTCGGATCCACACGGTGCCCGGTGAACAGCATGCATCATCAGGGGATCAAGACGCTCGGACGGCAGCTGCGCGTGTCGGCGACCGCCGACGACGGGCTCATCGAGGCCGTGGAAGGGGAGACGCCGGCGTTCTGCGTGGGCGTACAGTGGCACCCCGAGGTGTTCGAAATGACCGATCCGTATACGCGCGACCTGTTCGGCGGCTTCATCAACGCCGCGGTTGAATGGGCTACTGTCAACGCTGGTACTGCGCCCCGTGTGGGCGTGGGGGGATGAATGAAGGGGCCGAGCCTCACGGTTGGTATCGAAGAAGAGTACCAGATCATCGATCCGGTCACGCGCGATCTTACCCCGGGGTTCGACGCGCTCGTGACGAGCGCCTTTGCCGAAGCCGCCGACGTGAAGGCGGAGCTCCATCAGTGCCAGGTGGAGATCGGGACCAGGCCGTGTGCCTCCATCGCGGAGCTGCGGCAGGAGCTCGTCAAGCTGCGCGGGCTGGTGATCAAGGCGGCCGGCGAGCATGGGCTCACGATCGCCAGCGCCGGCACGCACCCCTTCTCCAACTGGATGAACATGGAGATGACGCCGAAGGAGCGATACCTCGGCGTGAAGGCGGAACTCCAAGATCTCGCGCATCGTCTGCTGATCTTCGGCACGCATGTTCATGTGGGCATTGAAGATCAGGAATTCCGTATCGACTGTCTCAACGCCGCGCGCTACATCCTGCCTCACATTCTGTGCCTCTCCACATCGTCGCCGTTCTGGTTCGGGCGCAACACGGGGCTGCACTCCTATAGAAGCATCGTCTTCAAGAACTTCCCGCGGACCGGCGTGCCCCGCATTCTGAACGGATGGGGTGACTACGCCGATCTGGTGGATACGCTCCAGAAGACCCGGAGTATTCCCGACGGCTCGAAGATCTGGTGGGATGTGCGTCCGCATCATCTCTATCCCACCCTCGAGTTCCGCGTCTGCGACGTGAATACGCGGGTCGACGAGGCGGTGTGCATCGCCGCGCTGCTGCAGGCGGTGGTGGCGAAGATGTGGAAGCTGCGCCGCGACAACATGACCTTCCGTGTGTATGCCGCCGACCTGATCGAGGAGAACAAGTGGCGCGCGGTGCGCTACGGCCTGGGCGGCAAGCTGATCGACTTCGGCAAGAAGACCGAGTTGCCGGCATCGGTGCTCATCCGCGAACTCATCGAGTGGTTCCTCGATGACGTGCTCGACGAGCTCGGCACCCGCAAGGAAGTGGAGTACGCGTTTCGCATTCTGGAGGAAGGCTCGAGTGCCCAGCGTCAGCTGGCCACCTACGCTCGCACCGGCGATCTGCGCGCGGTGGTGGATCAGCTGATCCGGGAAACCGCGGAGGGGGTGTGCGAACCCACCCTCGGCCCCGCACTGGAAACGTACGACCGCCCGGTGAAGGCCCAGACGGCGGCGAGGCTCACACCGGATGGCAGTGCGGCAGTGAGGGGACAGTCGATCCCCTGAGGGGGCGGGGAGGAAACGGCGGAACTGCGGGAGCACCCAACGTCGGGAGCCTCACAGCGGGAGCGGAAACGGGAGCCGTAGAGCGGGCAGGCTATGCCCCGTTCAGCGGCTCCCGTGTGTTTGGCTCCCGTAGGATCCGCTCCCGCCATAACCCGCTCCCGCCGTTGGCAGTTGCTCGCCTCAGGGATCCTGCCCAATCTCCGCAAAGTACCCCGCCACCGTCTGCGCCATGCCCGCCCGCGTGTACACGTCCGCCCGGCGGTCCGCGATCACCTGCGCGATCACGTCGGCCACCTCCTCGGCACTCTGCGAGTTGGGCAGGGTTCGCGAGTCGGGGCCGCCGTGCACGGCGTTGGCACCGAACTCCGTGCGCACCACGCCGGGGCTGACCAGGGAGAACTGAATGTCGGGGTGCGTTGCCTGCACCTCGCTACGCATGTTCGCGGTGAGCGCATTGAGGAAGTGCTTCGCGGCGCTGTAGGCCGAGCGGTAGGGGACCGTCGGCATACGCCCCAGCATCGAGGACACATTCACCACGTGGCCGCGGCCGATCAGCCGGAAGTGCGGCAGGACCGCCTGCATGCCGTAGAGGGCGCTCTTCACGTTGATGCGCATCATGTCGTCGATGTCGTCATCCGTGAGTTGCGACGGAGGGCGCGTGATACCGCGCCCCACGTTGTTCACCCATACATCGAGGCGGCCGAAGTGGGACAGCGCCGTTTCCACCACGTCGTCCACCTGAGCGCGGAGGGTGACGTCGGCGCGGATGGTGATCGCAGAGGCGCCGGGGGGGAGCGATGTGGCCACCTCGGCGAGCGCGTCGGCCCGTCGTGCGACCAGCACGAGGCTGTGGCTGGCGGCCAGTCGTAGGGCAAGCGCTGCGCCGATCCCGGTGCTGGCGCCGGTGATGACCACCACCGGGCGGGCGGGGGCGAGAGGGGAAGGAAGGACGGGCATGGGCGAAAGCTATTGAGCGATGCCAGCGCACGGCGCCCATGGCCGACCGATACCGGGAAAGCCCCTGGGTACTCCGGGTTTTCCCCGACCTCACCCTCGTAACAATTACGAATGCAACACGAATGAGAGCGCCAGTAGGATGACGCATGCAAAATACCCATCTGCATCCGCTTTTCCGTGTTCCGTCGCCGCGCGTCCGTCGCGCCGCGATGCTGCTTCCCGTTGTGGCCCTCGCTGGACTGACCGCCTGCGAGGGCGAGGCCGATCCTACTGGCCCCAACGGCGTGGTGCGCGAACCCGCGCTGAACGAGATCGTCACGACCCAGCCGCTCAACGCCAGCAGCAACGACACGCTCGTGTACTTCAGCTTCGCCAACGGGACCCTCGTGCCGCGTTCCGGCGACTGGGATCTGGCGCTGCGCCGGTACGAAGTGCGCCTCGCCTCACCGGTCAACGGCGCCTCGAAGACGGTGCTCGGTTTCACGCTGGCCAACAACGCCACGGCCACGAACAACGAGGTGCTGGCATTCACGCCGGCCAACACCCGTGCGGCATTCGATGCCATTCGCGATGCCCAGGTGCCCGCCGACGATCAGTTCGTGACCGACCGCCTCGCCGACAACCCGCAGGGGCACATCGTGCTGGGCAACATCCCGGTGGCCAATGCGGCGCAGTTCTGGAAGGTGCGGCTGGCCAACGGACAGTTCGCTGTATTCCGCAACGCGCGCATCCGCTTCACCGGGTTCGTGACCGATACCGTTTACGTCGAATCGCGACTGCAGACGGGCAATACCCTCGGGGCGGTACAAACACTGGCGCTGGTACCCGGCGGACAGACGCGCGCGATCAGTCTGACTACGAACAGCGTGGTCACACCGAACGGCTGCAACTGGGACCTGCAATTCAATCCCGGCTCGCGCTCGCTGGCGTTCACGGTGAACACGGCGTGCAACGTGGGCACGTATCCCGGCAGCGCGTCGCCCACCTTCGCCGGTGTCACCACGGCAAGCGATGCCCCCACCTTCGTGGGGTATCTCTCGCAGCTGGTGGGCCCCATTCCCAACTCGATCCTCGATACCACGGCGCCGTTCCGGTACGACCTCACCGGCCAGCAACGCCTGCATCCGGCGTTCAACACCTACCTCGCGAAGGTCGGTATGCGCGTCTGGAAATTCCAGGTGATCGACTACTACAGCAACACGGGCGTGGCTGGATATCCCACGTTGCGCTACGCGCGTATCCGCTGAGCGCGCGATACGGGTGCGTGCACCGCTGCACGGTCTGCGGTTGATGCGTCCGCTGATGCGTTGGCTGATGCGTCGGCTCGTACGTCTGATGGTGCTCGCGCTGCCTTTGGCAGCGGGAGCCCGCGAAGGCGCGGCGCAGACCGTGAACGGTGTGATCAAGGGCCTCGTGACCGGTCGCGGTGACGGGGCACCGGTCGTGTCCGCCGAGGTGCGACGAGTTGGTGGCACCACGCGCGTGCGCACCGATCAGCAGGGGCGCTTCGAGCTCGCCGCGCGCACCGGTGACACCGTCCATGTGCGCATGCTGGGGTTCCGCGACACGCGGGTGATCGTACGCGCGCCGACCGAGCAGCTGCAGGTGGCACTCGAGCCGTTGGCCACGGTCCTGCCGGTATTCACCACCACCATGGGGCAGCGTGTCATCCGTGCGAGCGAATCACCCCGCAGCGTCACCGTGGTGGACCGCGCGGAGATCGATGCCGTGGCCGCGGTGTCGGCCAACCAGCTGCTACGCCAGCTTCCAGGGTTGCAGGAGCTGCCGGCCCCGCCCAGCAAGACGAGCATCTCCATTCGCGGTTTTGATGATTCCCGGGTGCTGGTGCTGGTGGACGGTGAGCCGGTGGCAGGCTCGCTCGTGGAGAGTCGCGACATCGGCCGGCTCAGCACCATCGCGACCGAACGCATCGAGGTCACGAAGGGGCCGTCCAGCGTGGAGTTCGGCAGCGATGCGCTGGGTGGCGTGATCAACATCGTGCAGGCAGCGCCCACCAAACAGCTGTCGCTCGATGGCGTGGCGCGGCAAGGCGGGCTCGGACGCGAAGAGGCCACGCTCGGCATGAGCCAAACGGTGGGGCGCGTTGGGTATCGGCTCAACGGTGGGTGGCGGCAGTCCGATCGTCTGACCGGCTACAATGCGGCGGGGTCCACTTTCAATCGCATCTTCGATCTGCGCGGCGATGTGCGTGTGGCGATCTCCGACCGCTGGAGCGCGCGTCTCGACGTGCAGGGCTCGCAGGAGCGGCAACGCTTCCCGCTCGACGCCAACTTCAATGGCTTCATCGACAACCGCGGCGGGCAGGGCTTCGCGGAAGTGCAGGGGCCGGCGCTCGGTGGTCGGCTGCGTCTGCGGGCGTTTCAGCAGCGCTTCAACTATCAGTATCGTCAGTCACGCGGACTGCTGCCCATTCGTGGTTCCGCCGATTCGGTCGAGCAGCAGGAGCGTCAGGGGCGCTATCTGCTCGCCTACTCGGCCGTGAAGGGCGGCCACGCCATCGACGCCGGGGTGCAGCATTCCCGGCGAACGCTGGTGGCCCCCACCAAGGTGGCGGGTGACAGTGCGCGCGAGCTTGTCACTGAAGTCTTCGCCCGCGATTCGTGGACGTTGGGCAACGTGCTGCTGACGGCGGGGGCGCGCCATACCCAGAGTACGCTGTGGGGGGCTGCGACCAATCCGTCAGTGGGGCTGGCATGGCAAGCGCGCCCATCGGTGCGCCTGCGTTCGAATGTCGCGCGCGGTTTCCGCGCACCGGGCTTCAAGGAGATCCGCTACACGTTCTTCAACCCGGCCGGTGGCTACGAGATCGTGGGAAACCCAGATCTGCGTCCCGAGTCGTCGTGGAGCACGAGCGCCGGTGGCACGTGGGCGCCAAACAGCACGCTCTCGTTCGACGTGGAAGCCTACCGCAACGATGTGCGGGATCTGGTGGACTGGAGCTATCGCGGCGACAACGCGGCTGGCTTCCAGACCTATGCCAACGTGAATGTGGCGCGTGCACGAACGCAGGGAATCGAAAGCAACGTGCGCTTCACGGCACTCGGCAGCGAGGTTACCGCAGGATACGACTTTCTGCATGCACGGAACCTGCTCACCGGGCTGCCGCTCACACGCCGCGCCACCCACACGGCGCGACTCCGTGTGTCGCGCGACTTTGCCGTGCTGCGCGGGCTCGCATCGGATCTGTCGGTGCGCTACACGGGCAATGCGCCTCTCATCGGCATCCCGGCCGGCGCGCCCATCACGGGTCCCTTCAGCACGGAGCAGGGAATCATCGGCCGTCAGGGGGCGCTGCTGTCGGTCGATGCGCAGTTCCGGCTGCAGCTCACGGATCGGGCCGAGCTCTCCGCCGGGGGCAACAACCTGCTCAACCAGCAGCCCGCGCTGTGGACGCCGGCGTTCCAGCGGCAGCTGTTCATGGGAGTGCGCATCCGGTGGGCGGCGGATCCGCAGTAAGAGCAGCACAGCAGCGGCAAGAGCACAACACGGAGTTCACAGAGGCAAACAGAGCCACTGAGAACAGCCACGATCATTCAGGTCAACTGGACCACATGATCGAGCGTCTTTCTCCGTGGCTCTCCGTTTCTCTGTTCCCTCTGTGTTGTGCTGCTCAGTCAAGCACCGAGAGCAGCGCTGAGTCTTCGCTCGCCTCGCCACGCAGCAGCAGCTGCGCCATGCTCTCGGGGAACTCGTGCACCGCCACGACTTCGCGCGTGACGTCCGCGCCTCCTGCGGCAAGCAGGCGTGCGAGGTGTACCTGGAGCGATGGTCCGGTGCCGCTCACGGTACCGGTGAACGACGCGCGCGCGCCTGTTCGGCGATGGAGCGTGTCGACCTGCCATGCCGCGCCCGACGGGCGTACCTGCACGTCGTAGATCGTCACGCGCGTCACGTGATGGCCTGCGGCAGTACTGGCGATCGCCGACGCTGCCACGCACAACGTCTGGTCACGGTGCGGCATCGCCTCGCGCACGAATACATCACTCGCACTCGGTGCGCCGGGCAGCCCATTGGTCGCAAGGGCCAGCCACTGCACGAACTCCGGTGTGAGTCGCGCCGCCGCCCCGCTCAGCTCGAGGCAGCGCGCGGCGTAGCGCAGGACCTGCCGTACCTCGATACGATCCACCTCGTCGAAGAACCACGCGCAGCTCGTGAAGAGGCGCAGCGTGGCGCGTTGGAGTTCGAGCAGTTCGCGCACGCGTTGCAGTGCCGCCTCGTCGCTCCCCTCGCGCGCCACGCGCCGGGCAAACTCGGCGAGTGTGTCGCCGTCTCGTGCCACCACGTCGCCATAGGCGTCACGCACATCCCACACGTCACCGGCGAAGAGAGCACGCCCCTCGCGCTCATACACCTCATGCGCGTGTGCAGCGAGCCGTTCGAGGGCCGCACGAAACGGACCGCGCCACTGCTGAAGGGGTGGCTTGCTGCCATCGAGTCGACAGCCGCAGTTGCTGCGCCACCGTTCCACGCCGTGCGCGCAGCTCCACGCCGATGGCGACACCAGCGTCACCTCCCGCGTGGGCGGATGATTCGCCACGAGAGCGGCGGCAGTGGTGACGCGGGTACTCGAATGATGGGCAACCAGCGAGAGCGCTTCCAGCAGGGTCGAGTCGCCAGCCTTGTGGTGGTGCCCGAACGTTTCGCCGTCGGTTGCCAGCGTGGTGCAGCGCGGAGTCTCCAGCGACTGATCGCGATACGGCGTGAAGCGCTGCGCGAGTGCCTGCGCGTTGCGCAACAATCCGCCGAAGGCCACGTCGCCGGCGAGCGATCCGTCGTACGGAACGATCGTGAGCGATCGGCCAGAGGCTCCGGTCCATCGCACGGGCATGCCGCTGCCGTCATGTCCGTGGACCTGATACGGCGCCAGGATGGTGAACCGCACCCCTTCGGCCGCGACGGCGTCCAGGGTCTCGTCATCAGCGGCGCACTCCGGCAGCCAGATCCCTTCGGCGTCACGTCCGAAGCGGCGGCGGAAGTCGCGCAGCCCCCAGCGGATCTCGGTGCGCCGTTCGCGCGGCGAGGCGAGCGGCAGGATCACATGATGATACGGGGCGGCAATCGCGTTGCCATGTCCCCACCGCCGTACGCTCGCGGCGTCGCCTTCCTGCATGGCGCGCAACGTCTGCGGTGCCTCTCCATCGAGCCATTCGCACAACGTGGCGCCCGCATCGAAGGAGCACCAGGCGTACAGATTGACTACACGCGAGATGCCGGTGCGGGCGTCCGGATCCCGTGCCACCGCCCGGGCATCGCGACGATGCGCTTCCGCCTGCGCGAGGCGTGCGTAGCACTCGCGGTTGATGCGCGTGTTCCAGTCGTGATCGGGAGCAGCCGACGGCTCCGCGTGCACCACCTCGAGCCACGGATCTTCGCGTGGGGGCTGGTAGAGATGCTGATGAACGATGAGAGAATGATGCATGGCAGCAGAGAAAGTCAGGCGTGCTTTCTGGCGAGGTCGCTCGCGCGGCGGTACACCTCCGCATAGCGCTCGGCCGAGCGCTCCCATCCGAAGTCGCGCATCATGGCGGTCTTCATGCGCGGCAGCCACGCGGCCGGTTCATGGAATCGCGCGAGCGCCCGCTGCATGGCCCAGTCGAGTGCTTTAGGTTCGAAGGCATCGAAGAGGAACCCCGTGGCATCGTCTTCGATGGTATCGGCAATGCCGCCCACGCGCCGGCCGATCGGCAAGGCGCCGTAGCGCTGCGCACGCAACTGCGTGAGCCCGCACGGTTCGTACTGCGATGGCATGAGGAACATGTCAGCCCCCGCCATGAGCCGATGCTCGAGACGGTCGGTGAAGTCGAGCTGCACCCCCACGTGGCGGGGGCGCGCCTGTGCGAGCGCCGTGAGCGCCGACTCATAGCGCCGGTCGCCCGCCCCGAGGAACACGAACTGCGCATCGAGATGCCACACCAGATGCGACGCGAGGATCAGGTCCAGCCCTTTCTGCGCCACGATGCGGCCGGTGAAGCCGAAGAGCGGCGTGCGCCGGCGCTGCGGCAGCCCGAAGGAGCGCTGCAGCGCGGCCTTGCACTTGGACTTGTTGGAGGGATCCTCCACGCTGTACGTGGCCGTGATCTGATCGTCACGGCTGGGGTCCCACACGTGCTGATCGATGCCGTTGATGATCCCGGTGAACCGGTTGCCCAGCCACTGAAATACCTCCTGCAGGCCGAAGCCGCCGCCAGGCGTGCGCAGCTCCGTGGCGTGGTTCGGGCTCACCGTCACGACCATGTCGGCGAATGTGAGCCCCGCTTTCAGGAAGTTGATGCGGCCGTACCACTCCGCGTGCTGAAAGGTGTACGCCTCGGGCGGGATCCCGCAGTCGTTGAGCATCGACGCGGGGAAGTGTCCCTGATAGCCGGCGTTGTGCACCGTGAGCACGGTCGGCGTGCCGGCGAAGCGCTCGCGCAGGTCGGCGTACGTACGCATGTACAGCAATGCGAGTGAGGCATGCCAGTCGTGCGCATGCACCAGCACCGGGCCGCTGATGAGGCGCGGAATGGCGTCGAGTACGGCGCGGGAGTACAGCGCGAAGCGACGTGCGTTGTCGGTGTAGTCGTGACCGTTCTCGCCGTACAGCCCGCCGCGCGCGAAAGCCGACGGGATATCCACGAACACGACCTTGGGCCCCTTGGGCGCGTGTACTTCGCGGAAGAAGCGCACCTCCTCGCTCCGGTAGCCGAGGTCGACGCTGATGGGGCGACCGAGCGGCGCGAGATCGGGCGCGTAGTCGCGTACGGTCCGGTAGAGCGGCAGGAACACCACCACGTTGGCGCCACCCTTCACCTGTACATTGGCCAGCCCCATGACGGCTTCGGCCAATCCGCCGGATCGGGCGAAGGGGCTGTATTCCGCGGTGATATGCACGATGGTCGGTGCGCCACTCTCTGGAGCACGAACGAGCGGCGAGCCGAAGCTCGGGGTGGGCATCGAAGGGGAGGTCATACACTCCATTCTAGCAGAAACCCGCGCCGAATCACGACGGATCCGTGATTCGACGCGGGACTGTCACAGAGAAGGCAGGGAAGGGGCTCGTGCCGGCCTCGTTGCCGAACCCATGCGGGAGGCCGGCATCGACCACTCACGCGAGTGGCGGATCGTCGGGGAGCGAATCGCCAAGGATGGACGGCGCGTAGTACGCCCGGGCGTACTGTTCCACCATGCGCCGCGCGGTGAACTGCTGTCCGGCCACGCGGATGGCGTGCTTCATCGTGGTCAGCCAGCGGCGCGGCAGCTCCGACTTGTCGCGCTCGTAGTAACGGGGCACCACCTCGCGCTCCAGCAGCTCGTAGAGACGATTGGCGGTGTTCACACCGGCATCATCATCCACTTCCGGCTCGATGGCCCACCCGTTGTTGCCCTCGTAGCCCTCTTCCCACCAGCCATCGATCGTGGAGAACTGCGGTACGCCGTTGAGGGCCGCCTTCATGCCGCTGGTCCCTGAGGCCTCGAGCGGGACACGCGGCAGGTTCATCCACAGGTCCACGCCCTGCACCAGCAGATGCGCGAGGTGCATGCCGTAGTCTTCGACGAAGGCGATGCGTCCCTCGAACTGCGGGTCGCGGGTGAACTGGTAGACGTTCTGCAGTACCTGCTTGCCCGGCGTGTCTGCCGGATGTGCCTTGCCCGCGAAGATGATCTGCACCGGACGCTGCGCGTTCGTGACCAGCTTCTTGAGACGCTCCACATCGCGGAAGATGAGATTGGCGCGCTTGTACGTCGCGAAGCGCCGCGCGAAGCCGATCGTGAGTGTGTTGGGATCGAGCAGCGTCCCCGCACCCACCAGCTGCGTGGTCTCCATTGCCCCCTGAGCGAAGGAGCGACGGGCTTCCTCGCGCACCATGCGCATGAGCGTGTTCTTGAGGCGCTGATGGGTGTACCAGAGCGTCTCGTCGTCGAGCGACAGCACCTGCTCCCAGAGCGCGGGGTCGTTGCTGTGGCCCCACGCGGGCCCGAGATGCTCGTCGAGCAGCTTCATGATGGGGTCCGACATCCACGTCGCGAGGTGCACGCCGTTGGTCACGTGACCCACGGGGATGGACTCGGCCGGGCGTCCGGACCACAGCGAACGGCTCATGTCGCGCGTCACGATACCGTGGCGGCGCGAGACCGCGTTCACGCGGCGGGAGAGGCGCACCGACGCCGCCGTCATGTGGTACACGCCGGCACCAGACTCCGGGTGATAGCCGATCCGCAGGAACGTTTCGGCGTCGATGCCCATGTCGTTCCACACACCATTGGCGCACTCACGCACTTCGTTCACGTTGAAGTGATCGTGTCCCGCAGGCACCGGCGTATGCGTGGTGAACACGCTGCAGTTGCGCACACGCTTGACGGCCTCGGCGTAGGGCAGGCCCGTGGTGCACAGCTCACGCACACGCTCGACCATCATGAACGCCGCATGTCCCTCGTTGGCATGCCACGCGGCCGGATCGATGCCCAGCGCACGGAGGGCGCGCACGCCACCCACGCCCAGCAACCACTCCTGGCGCAAGCGCATGGCCGGACCGCCGGAATACAACTTGGAGAGCAGCGGACGGTCGTCGGGGTGGTTCTCCTCGAGATCGGAGTCGAGCAGGTACACCGGTACGCGGCCTACCTGCATCTTCCAGACGCGGATGTGCACGTCGCGCCCGAACGTATTCACCGTCACCAGATGGCGGGCCCCGTCCCGGCCGGGGAGCGGTACCAGCGGCACGCCATCGAATTCGATTCGCGCGTCGCTGTCTTCCTGCCAGCCGTCCACCCGGATCCGCTGGTCGAAGTAGCCGTTCCGATAGAGGATGCCGACCGCCACGAGCGGCACACCGAGGTCGGAGGCCGTCTTGAGGTGGTCTCCGGCCAGCACGCCGAGGCCGCCGGAATAGATGGGGACTGAATTGTGGATGCCGAACTCGGCGCAGAAGTACGCCACCGTGCGGCCACGCAGCTCTGGGAAAGTGCGGGCGTACCAGGTGTGCTCGTCCGAGCGCTCCGCCGCGAGCCACTGCATGGCGCGGTCGTAGCGGGCGCAGAACACCTGATCGACCGCGAGCTCGTCGAGGCGCCCCGGTTCCACCAGTTGCAGCAGCCGCAGGGGATTGTGGCGCGTACGGTTCCAGAGGCCTTCATCGATCGCCTTGAAGAGCGAGCGGGCCTCGCGGTTCCAGCTCCAGGCGAGGTTCTGCGCGAGGTACGCCAGTCCAGCCAGGCGGCCCGGCAGCGCGGGGGGCGCCGGGACATAGGGGATCTGCGGCGCGTCGGCGAGTAATGTCATGGGGAAGTGTTCTTTTGTTTCTGAAAACAGGCCTGACTGGAGTCTATCACCCGGGCACAGGAAAAGTATGCCCCCAGGGACAGGGTGTGGACAGGTGAAGCAGCCGGGACTAGTGTCGGACAGCCCCGGAGGGTGCTCCGGATTCTGACACGCACTGGTCTTCGACAACAATGCCAGCACGCTCTGCCCCGTCGTCGAGAAACGCCAAGGCAACGGCGATCGAGGTCTTCAAGTTCGGAGGCGCGTCGCTGGCCGATGCCGCTGCGGTCCGTCATGCCATCGGCATCATAATGGCGACCCGCCCCTCCCGAACCGTCACAGTCGTGTCTGCTTTGGCGGGGGTGACCGACGCGCTGCTGGCGATCGCGGAGTCGGCGCGCCTGGGCGACATGCGCGCGGTCGATGCAGCGTTGGACGGGTTGCACGCCCGCCACCGTCTGGTGGCCGAGGGGATCCTGTCGCTCCAGCGGGACCGAAAGGCGCTGCTTGCCGACCTCGACGGCGCCTTCGCCGAGTTGCGGACACTGGCCCACGGGGTGGCCAGTCTTCGGGAACTCACGCCCAGGACCCGGGACTTTCTGGTGGCGCGCGGCGAGCAACTGTCCGCCAGACTGGTGGTGGCGGGGCTCAAGGGGCGCGGTGCCAAGGCGCAATATGTAGAAGCAGCCGAGATCATCCGGACCGACGGGGTGTTCGGGAACGCCTTTCCCGACCTTGGCGCGACCGACAAACTGGTGCGCGCGCGCCTGCTGCCGCTGATCCGCCGCAAGGTTCTCCCGATCGTCCCCGGGTTCGTGGGGGGTGGAGTGGAGGGCGCGCTGGTCACCCTCGGTCGAGGCGGAAGCGACCTTACCGCCACCGTGCTGGGGCGATCGCTCAGGGCGCAACGCATCACGCTCTGGAAGGACGTGCCGGGGCTGATGACGACCGATCCCCGGCTCGTGCCGAGCGCGCGGATCGTGCCGCAGCTCAACGTACGGGAGGCGGCGGAGCTGGCGTATTACGGGGCCAAGGTGCTGCATCCACGTGCCCTCATCCCGCTCGCACACATCAAGGTACCGGTGTTCGTGCGGCCGTTTGCCGATCCCGATGCCCCCGGTACCGAGATCTCCATGCGGCATACGCTACAGCGCTATCCCGTCAAGGCGCTGAGCATCGTGCGCGATCAGGCGCTCGTCACGGTCACGGGCAACGGCATGCTGGGCGTGCCTGGCATTGCCGCACGCACCTTTGCGGCGCTGCAGCAGGCGGGGATCAGCGTCACGCTCATCACTCAGGCGTCGTCGGAGCATTCCATCTCGCTGTGCGTGCCGGCTGACCGCGGGCAGGCGGCCCGCGTGGCGCTCGAGGCGGCGTTCGCCCTCGAGCTGTCGCGGCGCGAACTCGAAGGGATGGAAGTGAAGACCGGCATGGCCACGCTCGCCGTGGTGGGGCTCGGCATGGCGGGGTCTCCCGGCATCGCCTCGCGCATGTTCACGGCCCTGTCGCAGTCGGCGGTGAACATCGTGGCGATTGCGCAGGGCTCGAGTGAGCTCAACATCTCCGTGGTCATCGCCGAGCGCGATGCCGAGAAGGCGGCACGAGCGGTGCACGACGAATTCCAGCTCGACAAGATCGGCGGTGGTGGTCTGCGCGACGCGGACCGTCTCGACGTGATCCTGCTGGGGGTCGGGCAGATCGGCCGGGAGTTGCTGCGCATTCTGCCACGCACACGCCGTCGGGTGAAACCCACGATCGTGGGGCTGATCGACCGCAGCGGCTATCTGTTTGATCCGAATGGTCTCTCCACCCGCACGCTGCTGGCGGCCGTGTCGCACAAGGAACAGGGGGCTTCGCTGGCGAGCATGCCGAATGCTCTGCGCGCCAGTGCACCGGAGGCGGTGGCGCAGATCGCGAAGCATGCGCTGTCACGTCCGGTACTGGTGGACCTCACCGCCGACGAAACATTGCCGGCCATCCGACGGGCGATAAGTGCCGACTGGGACGTCGTACTCGCCAACAAGAAGCCGCTCTCCGCACCGCGGCCGGAGGTGCAGGCGCTACGGGCGCTGGCCGTGCAGCATGGCGCGCGCATTCTGCACGAAACCACGGTCGGTGCGGGGCTCCCGGTGATGGACAGCTATGCGAAGCTCGTCGAGACCGGCGACAAGGTGTTGCGCGTGGAGGGATGCACGAGCGGTACACTGGGCTTCCTGCTCACCGAAATCGGGCGCGGGCGTCCATTCAGTGAAGCGCTGGGGCAGGCGATGGCGCTCGGCTACACCGAACCAGATCCGCGCGACGATCTCTCAGGTATGGACGTGGCGCGCAAGGCGCTCATTCTCGCACGGCTCATCGGCTTCACCGGTGATCTGTCCGACGTGACCGTCGAGTCGCTGGTCCCCGAGGCCTTTCGCAGCATGCCCGTGGCGAAGTTCAAGGCCACGCTGTCGCAGCAGGACGCCATGTGGGCGGCGCGTCAGGCGGCGGCCGCGAAGCAGGGGCGCGTGCTGCGCTACGTGCTCCGCGCCACGCCCACGAAGGTGACCGTGGGACTGCAGGCCGTGCCGCCGTCGCATCCATTGGCGGGACTGCGTGGCACCGACAACCAGATCGTGTTCACCACCATGCGCTATCGGGAGCATCCGCTCGTGATCACCGGACCCGGCGCGGGCCCCGCGGTCACCGCGGCAGGGGTGCTCAACGACATTCTTCAGCTCACGCCGGCCTGAGGCTCAGACCATGGCAGTGAACGATTCGATCTTCCTGCACGCCCACGAAGCGCCGGGCCAGCAGAGTATCCAGCGGTGCGATGCGTGCGGCCACGAGCTGCCCGAGCGTGATGCCAGTCCCGAGTGTCCGCAGTGCGGCGGCCTTCTCGCGATCATTCACCGCGCGCCGGTCGACGCGATGGGGGCGCCACTCGCAGCCAACGTGATCCAGCACGCCTTCATGCAGCACTGCTGTGCCATGCCGATGGGGCATCCCAGCGGGGTGTGGCGTTTCCAGTCGGTGGTGATGCCCAACGCGGGCGATGCCATCACGAGTCATCCCGAAGGCAACACCCCGCTCCTCACGCGCGCACGGGTGAATGCATGGACCGGATGCGAGGGCCTCCTGCTCAAGCACGAGGGGTATAACCCCACCGGGTCGTTCAAGGATCGCGGCATGACCGTGGGTACCACGCAGGCGGTACGCACGGGGGCCACCGCCGTGGCGTGCGCCAGCACGGGCAACACGTCGGCCGCGCTGGCGAGCTATGCCGCGCAGGCCGGAATTCCTGGGCTGGTCTTCGTGCCGGCGGGGAAGGTGGCGCTCGGCAAGATGGCACAGACCCTCGCGTATGGCGCCACCACACTGCTCGTCCGCGGAGACTTCGATGACTGTCTCCGCCTCGTACAGGATGCGTCGCGTGAGCTGGGCATCTATCTGCTCAACTCCATCAATCCGTGGCGCGTGGAAGGGCAGAAGACGATCGTCCTCGAAATCCTCCAGCAGCTGGGTTGGCAGGCGCCCGATTTCATCGTGCTGCCCGCGGGCAACCTTGGCAACACGGCGGCGTTCGGCAAAGCGTTGCGTGAGGCGCACGCGCTCGGACTGATCGATCGCCTGCCGCGGCTGGTGAGTGTGCAGGCGGCCGGCGCGGCGCCCTTTGCGCGTGCCTTCCGAGAAGGCTTTACCGCGCGCCATCGCGTGCAGGCGGAAACCATTGCCACGGCCATCCGCATCGGTGACCCGGCCAGTTGGGATCGCGCCGTTCGCGCCATCCGCGAAACCGATGGACTCGTACTCAGCGTGACCGACGACGAGATCATCGACGCCAAGGTGCAGATCGACGCGGCCGGTGTGGGCTGTGAGCCGGCCAGCGCCGCCAGCGTGGCCGGCGTGAAGCAACTCGTTCAGAACGGTACCATCACCGCGGGCGACCGCGTGGTGGCTGTACTCACCGGACACGTCCTCAAGGATCCCGGCATGCTCGTAGAGCTGCATCAGCGCGCGGACTTCGCGCAGGCCAACCGTCCCCTCGAAATCGACGCCACCGTTCACGCGGTCGCCGAGGTACTCAAGACCCGCAGCGGAGCGCCACGATGAATGCTGCAATGAACGCGGGCAGTCCCCGTCGCACGCTCGTCACCGGCGCGTCGCGTCCGCTCGGCGTGGAACTCGTGCGGCAGAGTCTCATGCGCGGTGATCGGGTGTACGCCTGCTGCCGCAATCCGGCGCGGGTGCCCATTCTCGCGGACCTGCGCGCGGAGTTCGGCGGGCTCGAACTGCTGCCCCTCGATCCGGCCGATGCGTCCAGTGTGGCCGAGGTGGTACCGGTGCTCGAGAGTCTCACGGAATCCCTCGACCTGCTGGTGATCGGACCGGCCGAACCGGGGCCGCACGATACGCTTGCCACCGCCGAGCGCGACGAACAGCTGCAGTCGCTCACCGGCAGTGGGCTTACGGAGCATTTCCGTCGTCATGCCGTGGCGCCGCTGCTGCTGGTGCGCACCCTGTTGCCCTGGCTGGCGCGCGGGGATGCGGCGCGGGTGCTCGTGGTCAACAGCTGGCTGGCGTCACTCGCCGGCAAGTCGCAGGGGGGAGACTATGCCACCTGTGCAAGTGGCGCCGCGCTCAACATGTTGGCACGTACGCTGGCGCACGACCTGGCGGATGAACGGGTGGTGCTGTGTATCGGCAACCCCGGCAACTACGCCACCACTCCCGATGGGCCGGCGTTCAAGGTGCCGATCGAGGATGCGGCGCTCGGGATGCTGATGCAGACGGATCGGTTGCCGCTCGATCGGACAGGCGCGTTTCTGGATTGGACGGGGGCGGAGCGGGCGTGGTGAGCGGGATGGTCTGATGCATCACTATCCATGCATCAAGACGGGAACCGGACGGTTCGTGTCCGCAGCGCTGCTGCTCGCCGCCGCGGCAGGCTGCGGCGGAACGCCGGCGCCGGGTGCGGCACCGGCACCTGCACCCGAGATGCCCCCGACAGGCGCCGTGGTGGCCGCGCGCACGGCCCCCGCGACGGTGCCGGTACCGCAGGCGGTCGTGCCGGTGCGCGTCACGTACGTGCTCCGCGCCATGCGCCCCTCCCTCGATTCACTCTTCCCCGCGCGCGACTCACTGTCGGCGGCGCGCTGCGCCACGGCGAAGGGGCTGGTGTGCCACCAGTACGTGTACCGGCGCGAGCCCATGGCGCTGCGCGGAGAGGGGAACCGCCTGTTCATCGAGACGGAGCTGTCGTACCGCGCGCGGCTGGGGATGATCGGCGGCGCGCGCGTGGCGAGTTGCGGCTACGCACCGGAGTCGATGCGGCGCGCCTCGCTGTCCATGAGTACCGCCCTCTATTGGCGCCGAGACTGGCGCATTGGGGCGCAGGATACGAAGCTCGCCGCCACCCTGCGTGATCCCTGCCTCGTCACGGCCCTCGGCGTGAACGCCACGCCCACGCTGCAGTCGCTGATCGACGATCAGCTCACCCTCTTCTCGGCGCAGGCCGACACCGCCATCCCTGCGGCGGCGGACTTCCGTCCGCTCGCCGATTCGCTGTGGCGCAGTTTCCTCGAGCCCACGGCGCTGGATACGCTGGGCACACTGTGGCTGCTGCTCGATCCGGAGGCGGTGCGCGTTACGCCGTTCGTGGGGTCGGGGCTCAACATCACGACGACGATGGTGCTGTACGCACGTCCGCGCGTGATTGCCGGCGCGAAGCCGGTCGTACGCTCTCGGCCGCTGCCGGCGCTCGCGTTGGGGCAGGCGCCGGCAGAGTTTTCGGTGCCCGTGACGGTTGAACTGCCGTTCGCCGAGCTGTCGAGGCTCGCCACGGAGGTCATGGTGAACGAAACCTCGAAGCAGTCGGTCCGGGTGGACTCCGTCTTCGTTCGCGGTACCGGTGACACCATCAACGTGGATCTCGCCGTGTCCGGTGCACTGCGCGGCCGGCTGGGCCTCGTGTCGCGCATCCGCTGGGATGCTGCGGCACGCGAGCTCCGCCTCGATGATCTCGAGTGGACGCTGCAGAGCCGCGGCGCTCTCGCGCGCGTGAAGGCCACCCTCGCCGCCCCCCTCGTGTGGCTCGCGGTTCGCCGTGCCACCAGCGGAGGCAAGGTGCCGCTCGGTGCGCAGCTCGATTCCGTGCGGACAGAGCTCATGGTGAAGCTCAATGGCCCGCTCGCCCCGGGGATCGTGATGGGTAGCAGCGTCCGTGACGTGCAGATTACCGGTGTGGGCACCACACCCACCGCCATCGTGGTGCGCGCATTGCTCACCGGTCAGAGCGGCGTGTGGGTGCAGTAGTCGCCGTGCGACGACGTCGCAACTTTTCGATGACCTACGGCATGCTCAGGAATCGGCAGCGTGCCGCCATCTTCGCCGCAGGCATCCCAACATTGCTCGGACTAGTGACCACCGTACGATCGGGTGGAGTGGGCATTGGCACGACGGATGTCGTGCTCAGCGCGCTCATGGTGCTCATCCTCGTGTCAGTACGCGACGAACTCGAATGACCTGGTCCCATCAGGCAGTTCGAGACGCTCGTCTACGCTTCCCCCTTGCCCCTACGTTCACCATGCCCGCTTCACGTCGTCTCCTGCTCTGCGCCGGACTGCTGCTGTGCACGCCGCTGGTCGCCTCGCTGAGGGCGCAGTCGTTTCCGGCACCGCGTGATCCCGTGACCGCGCGGCTCATGCAACGGCTCGCCACCTTGTCGGCCGACAGCATGGAAGGGCGCCGCACCGGCACGCCCGGTAGCGCGCGCGCCAGGGCGTGGCTCGTCCAGCAGCTCACCGCCATGGGGGCACGACCGGCCGCCGCGGCTTTCGAGATCCCCTTCATGTTCCGGGGCCGGGGGATGGCGGCCGGTGACAGCACGGCGGGAGTGAACATCATCGCCCGCATTCCCGGCCGCACGCCCGGTGGGCCGGTCCTGGTGCTCAGCGCGCACTACGATCATCTCGGGGTACGCAATGGTGAGGTATTCAATGGCGCCGACGACGACGCGAGCGGCTGCGTGGCGATCCTTACGATCGCCGAGCGATTGCTGAAGGACCCGCCGCAGCACGATGTGATCGTGGCGTTCTTCGACGCCGAAGAGATGGGGTTGCAGGGAGCCCGCGCCTTCGTGAATGCGCCGCCGGTGCCGCTCGCGTCGATCGCGGCGAATCTCAATCTGGATATGGTCGCCCGGCAGGATGCCGGTACGCTGTGGGTATCGGGCACGTCGCATTACCCGTTCCTCAAGCCGCACGCCGAAGCGGCCTCGAAGGTGTCGGGGGTGGCGGTGCGCTTCGGCCACGACACCAAGGATCTCAAGCCCGGCGACGACTGGACCGGGTCGTCGGACCACGGTGCGTTTCACGGCAAGGGCATTCCGTTCCTGTATCTTGGCGTCGAAGACCACCCCGACTATCACAAGGCGGGGGACGACGTGGGAAAGATCGATCCCGCCTTCTACCGGAGCAGCGTGGAGTTCGCGGCGGCCCTCGTGCGGCAGCTCGACGCGGCCTTGAGCACATTCGCGCGATAGGCCGCTCGCCGGAGGCCTCCACACCGCTCAGGCGGGAACGACGAAGGGCCGCCCGCATCGCTGCGGAACGGCCCTTCATGATTCCCTGCCGGCTCGAGGATGATCCTGAACCGGAAGTACCCGTGTTACCGGGCGCCGATCAGGAGATCGCGTGCCCAGGACGAGCCGGCTACGGGACTGGAACTAGACAAATGATCACCTCCTCGAGATAGGGTGGGACATCGGGCGTGAACTACCACCGATTTACAGCGCCGCTCCTCTGACGCACCACACCGGCTGGCTGCCGGGCGCACACTTCGGGTCGGTTACGCGGCCGCTCCTCCGCGATGCCGAACATGCTAGGGCAAGAATCGCCGAAGAGCAATAGATGAAATTGGCAAATGTCACATTCCTGCCGCCCGGTATCACGGCCGACGCCCCGGATTTTCCGAGTCGCGGTCGCCGCATGAGTATCCGTTCCGAATCGCCCGTATGGGGTTGCACCCACCGAGGGCGCCGTGAATGATTCCGCTCGTGCCGACGCGGCCCCTCCGGTGCGGCTGGCAGCCTCGACAATACGACTCGCCCCGTGAACCTCCCCTCCCACATCACCGCGCAGTTGGATACCCGCTTTTCCATCGAGCGGGAGCTTGGTCGTGGGGGCATGTCGACGGTCTATCTGGCGAACGATCGGAAACTCGGTCGCAAGGTGGCCCTCAAGGTGCTGCGCGCCGATATCGCCGTGGAACCGGAGCGTTTCGCGCAGGAAATCCACGTGACGGCGCAGTTGCAGCACCCTCACATTCTGCCGCTCCTCGACGCCGACGAGATCGATGGGCGCGCCTACTACGTGATGCCGTTCGTGGAGGGCGAATCGCTACGTGACCGCATGAAGCGCGAGGGGCGCTTGCCGCTGCTCGATGCGGTGCGGCTCACCCGTGAGGTGGCGGGGGCGCTCGCCCATGCCCATACGCGCGACGTCGTGCACCGCGACATCAAGCCGGAGAACATCCTGATCTCCGGTGGTCACGCGCTGGTCGCCGACTTCGGCATTGCGCGGACCCGCATGTCCACCAGAAACGACTCATCCGCGGACAGCCTCACGCAGCCGGGGCTCGCGATCGGCACGCCCGCATACATGAGTCCCGAGCAGTCACTCGGAGACGCAGTCGACGGGCGGACGGACATCTTCGCGCTGGGCTGTGTCCTGTACGAGATGCTCTCGGGGCGTCTTCCGTTCAGCGGCAGCGGCGCCATGGGAATGCTGGCCGCGAAGATGTCCGGGGACTTCACGCCGCTGCGCGACGTGCGCGAGGATGTCTCGGAGGCGCTCGAGACCCTGCTGCGTCGGCTCGTGGCGCGTGACCCCGACCAGCGACCCCCGCGCGCGGCCGACGTGGTGAGCGAACTCGAAGCCTCGATGCAGGGCACCGTGCTCACGCCCTTGCCACGTGCCGCCGAGGCGCCGGCCAATGCCGTGGCCGTGCTCGCATTCGCCAGCATCAGCCCCGACGCCGAAGATGAGTATCTCGCCGAGGGAATCAGCGAGGCGATCATGCACGCGCTCACCAAGGTGCCCGGGTTGCGCGTGATTGCGCGCACCTCGGCCTTCGCCTTCAAGGGGAGCGGGCAGGATGTGCGCGAGATCGCCGCGCGTCTCAAGGTGCGCCGCCTGGTCGAGGGGAGCGTGCGACGTGCCGGTACCCGGTTGCGTGTCACGGCGAAGCTGATCGATGGCGAGTCGGGGCTGGAGCTCTGGTCGGAGCGCTTCGATCGCCAGCTCGACGACGTGTTTGCCGTCGAGGACGAACTGTCGAGTGCGGTCGCATCCCAACTCCGGGTGCTGGTGGCGGCCGATGGCGGCGAACGCCTGGCCACACGGCAACCACAGGCGGCGCCCACATCCAGCGTGGAGGCCTACGAGCAATACCTCAAGGGTCGTTACTGGTGGGGGCAGCGAACGGCGGTCGGACTGCAGCGCAGTGTGGAGCATCTGCAGGACGCGCTGCGGATCGATTCGCGATTCGCCCTCGCGTATGCGGCCCTTGCCGAAACGTTCGCCACCATGGGGCTCTACGGCATGGCGGCCCCGCACGAGGTGGCGCCACTCGCACGCGATGCGGCCAATCGGGCGCTGGCCATCGATTCCCGCTCGGCTGGTGCCCTCTGCGCGCGCGCCTGTGTGCGCGCGTTCTTCGAATGGGAGTGGGAAGAGGCCGAGCGCGACTTCCGGGCTGCCATCGACGTGGACCCGCAGTACCCCACGGCCTACCAGTGGTTTGCCAGTACCGTGCTGGTGCCGCATCGGCGTTATGCCGAGGCCAATGACATGCTCATCCGCGCGCACGAGCTCGATCCGCTGTCACTCTCGGTCACCGTCAGCCGGTCGGCGTCGGCGTACTACGCTGGCAACCAGGCTGAGGCCGAACGGTTCGCGCGCGAAGCGCTCCATCAGGACGAGCACTTCACGATGGGGCATTTCTTTCTTGGGCTCGCGCTCGAGCAGTCCGGGGCGCACGAGGATGCCGAGCGCGCACTCACGCGCGCCGAATCCCTGTCCGGAAGTGCCGAGGCCACGGCTGCACGTGGTGTGGTGCAGGTGGCGCTGGGGAAGCACGAGCAGGTGGCACAGACGCGCACGGAGCTCGAACAGCGTGCACGTTCGCAGTACCTGTCGCCGGTGTTGCTCGCGCAGATCGCGGCGCGTGCCGGCGACGAGCAGACGGCCCTGTGGTATCTGCACCGGGCCACGGAGTATCGGGCCGCCGACCTGATTTGGGTTGGCGTACGTCCCGTGTTCGAAGCGCTGCGCTCCCACGCCGCGTTCCGTCGTATTCTGACCGAGTTGCGCCTCCCCCTACCGGAATCCGGTTGATCGCGCTGCTCGCCCGTTGTCGCACCGTCCCCCCCGGAGCGCATTGCAATGATCCATCGTGGCCTTCATTCGATTCATGAGAAGTTGAAGCAGGGACGGCGCACGGTGTCTGCGAAGACACAGGACGCGCCGATCAAGAAGAAGATCGATCTCGAGGCGCTCCGCCCCGACGACATGTCGTGGCCGGATTTTCTCGTCATGCTGCTGCAGATCGGTGCGGAACTCGAACACGCGCTGATGGTCCAGTATCTCTACGCTGCCTATTCACTTGGCGGTGAGCGGGTCGCACCCGAGCACCGCGAACAGGTGCAGCAGTGGCAGAGCAGCATCCTCACCGTCGCACGGGAGGAAATGGGTCATCTGCTCACCATACAGAATCTCCTCACGCTGCTGGGCGGCGCGCTCAATTTCGGGCGCGAGGACTACCCGTGGGATTCCCCATTCTATCCGGCGCCGTTCTGCCTCGAGCCGGTGACGCTCGATTCGCTCGCCTGTTACATCTTCGCGGAGGCGCCGGAGGATGTTCCGAACACCAGCACCGCCTACCGCCGGTACAATCGGACGGACAAGGCGAAGATCATCGAGTGTGTGCGCCAGCGAATGCCCCGCGGCAAGGTGGCACACCATGTGGACGAGATCTACGAGGCGATCCTCGAGCTGGTGAAGGACACCGACCGTATTCCCGACCGCTGCTTCATCGCCGACAGCATTGGCCGACAGATGTCGTGGCACGAGTTCGGGAAGAGCTACGGGCCGCAGGATCCGCCCGCCGTGACGGAGGAAGAGAAGGCCGAACGACATGCCGAAAAGCAGCCGTGGCAGTGGGAGGCGCGGGTCATTCTTCCGCGCATGGCCACGCGTACCGAGGCGATCGCGGCCCTCGAGGATGTGGCTGGTCAGGGAGAGTCTCCGCACATCGGTGACCGCTATGCCGAGCCGTCGCACTTCGATCGTTTCCTCGAGATCTATCAGGGGCTCAAGGACCTCCAGGGCGGCAACGGGCGCCGCACGGTGCGCATCACGCGCCCCGTGGTGGTCAATCCCTCCACTCGACCGTCCCGCGCGAAGCACGCCACGTATCTGAGCAACGAGCAGACACGCTGCTGGGCACAGCTGGCCAATGCGCGCTTCCGCATGCTGCTGGCGTATCTGTCGCACATGTACCGACTGGTACCCAATGCTGCCGATCCCGGGGCACGCCCCGGCATGCTGCACCGGATCTTCGGCGAGATGTACAACATCAAGGCGCTCGCGTCGCTGCTGGGGCGCATGCCGGCGCATCACGACCCGGCACTCGGAGTGGCCGGCGTTCCGTTTGAGATCCCGTATACGCTCACACTTCCGGATCGCGAACGCGACCGCTGGGCGGTGCATCTCGACCTCTACACCGAGATGCTGAGCCTCAACGCGGAGCTGGTGAAGATGGGGCCGGCACCGGATGGATTGGCCTACCTCGACACGCTGCGCGCGCTCGACGAACAGTCGATGCGCTGGATCGAGCAGCAACTGCGCGCCACGGACGGCGGGAGGATCACCGTATGAGAAAGATCTCGGCGTTGCGCATCCTTCCGCCGCTTGCCATTGGACGTCTTGGGAGTGCCAGCGATCCGGTGGCCAGCTATACCCTGGAAGACGATCCGCAGAATCCGCTCGGATTCCGCCACCTTGTGGGACAACCCACGTTCATCGTGGATCCCCGCACGGGTGCCATCACCTCGAGTGACATGCCCACGCGGATCGACTTCAAGGACGACGAAGGTCGGATTCGGCCGGTCGCGCCGTTTCTCGAAGTGTTTGCCGAAGTCGGCAGCCGGCTCGAGCCGCTCACCGTGCAGTTGTTGCGGGAGAACAAGCTCACGCCCGAGGATGTGCAGTGGCGCGGTCGGTTCGGCAATCGCAAGGTCGAGCGTCGCACCGGCCACGCGGCCGATGCCGTGCTCGCCGATACCCGGTGGTTCTCCTCGCATGCGAGTGTCCCGCTCACGGGACGGTGCCGGAACTTCATCAAGGGGGCGAGCATCCCCTTTGGGGCGCTGCGCTACATCCGTCCCACCGAGGAGCATCCGGAAATCCGGCTGCGCTTCACGCCCGCGCGGGGGCTGATCTACGGCACCGATGTGCCCAGTGGCGAGGAGTTCGACTGCTACCGGGAGGGCGTGGCCAAGGCGGTGTACAAGCGCACCGGCAAGTGGTTCAACTTCACGATCACCAAGCGCAACGAGGAGTTGGAGACGCTGCCGCCGTCGCTGTATGCGATCGTCCCCCCGGCGCCGCCCTGGCTGCACGACAACGTGGCCGTGAGTCGCGGGTATTTCGACGATGCCTGCGACGGCATCGTGGAGGTGGCCATCACCCTGGCCGACGGTACACGTCTGGAGGCCCAGGCGCGTGTGACGTCGGGCCCGCCGGCCATCGTGCCCGACACGCTCTTCGTGCGGACGCTGGCCGATGATCTCGATCAGGCGCTGCATGGCCCCAAGGCCACCAAATTGACCGACGAAGAAATCCATCGTCGGGCCACCGACATCATCCGTCGTGCGCACGAGACGGTGCGCTTTCTGAACGTGACGGTGATGAACGGCAACACGGTCAAGGGGCGGCCACCGGAAACCATCGACACGATGCCCGCCGAAGAGGCCTACGACACCGATCGCATGGAGCGTCCGGTGATGGCCGAGGCAAGCGTGGATACCCTCGCCGTCATGGCGCTGCACCAGCAAGTGTATGCTGCGCTCAAGGCCGGTACGGCACCGTGGTTCGCGCGGTTCATGCGGCGTCCAGACGAAGCGGCCGATTACAGCGATGAAGGACGCCGGAAGATGCCGGCGCTCATGTGTGGTGCCGACAACAACTATCTCGCGCTCACCTGGCGGCAGATCGACACCATCGATCGTGCGGCACATGCTCCGCTCTTCGCG
>CAZNZG010000019.1:26687-28052 GCA_964577455.1 uncultured Gemmatimonas sp.
CGCCGCCACTGAACGAATCGACCGCTGCCGTGGTGTCGGCGCCGACTGGAGCGCTGCGCCCACGCAATTTGTCGGCGCAGTTGCACTACGCAGCCAAGGGGAACCCGTTCAGTGTTCGCCTCGATCAGTCGGTGGCCAACTGTACGCCCGGGCTCGAGGTGGACCTGCGCGCCGTCTGGCGTCGCCTCATTGATGGCATCGAGCTGCGCGAGTACGATAACCTCGTGATGCGCACCAACAGTGAGGATCCCGTCGTACGCGGACTCGTCGGGCATCGACTGTTGCGCGTTGCCGGGATGCCCATGCAAACCGTCAAGGTCGGGCCATCGCCGACTGGCCCCGATGTGAAGAGCGTGCTGGCGACCGAGCTGAATCCGCACGCGGTGCAGCCGCTCGAATGGTCGAACGCGCTCGCCAAGGTACTCGACCAGTACGTGGGGAAGTTCGTGCGGTGCGACTTCAGTCGGGAAGCCACCGGCGAGTCATACGTGCCGATCAGCAGGAACAAGCACGACTACATCACCGTCGACCTGCTCGTGCGCCCGCTCTTCGCAGAAGGTACGGCGGTCATCTCCGAGGAACTTGCACGCCCCGGTGAACTCACGCAGGGGCTCTGCTCGCCGTGGCAGAACGATTATCGCGAGTGCTCCTGTTACTACTGGGCGTCGGCCCGTCCCGACTATGTGAACGTCGAGGTCGGGGCCGATGGCGCGAGCCACGGTGACAACTGGCTGCAGCTGGAGCGTACCGGCGAGTATGTGCCCGACGATTACGCGGACTCCCGTCTGATTCTCTACGAGGAGCTGTTCACGGCGTGGGAGGACCATCTGGTCTTCCAGATCGGCGGGCGTGACGTCCCCCCGCTGCCGCCGAAGAAGACGCCGAAGAAGACACCGAAGAAGACACCGAAGAAGGTGGTGAAGAAGACAACAAAAAAGGCGGTGAAGAAGGCAGCGAAGAAGGCGGTGAAGAAGAAATCGGAGCGGACGTGACCACCCGTCCGCCTTCAGCGCTGCGCGGCCGGGCGTTGCCGGTGATGGCGGCGGAGCCACCACGGCGGGTGGCGCCTGCGCCGCTGCTGGTCGAACCGCTCGATCCGCGGCGCGCACACGTGCGCGCCATGGGGCAGCAGTTCATGCGGAGCAGCCGACCTGTCGCTCCGCAGCTGCACCTGCTGCACGGCGACGGGGGAGAGGGGCACCTGTTCCTGCCAGACGGCAGCCGGCTCTTCGACGCCGATGCGCCGTTGCTCGATACGCTGCGCCGTGCGCTTGACGCCGCGCAGCAGGGGACGGACGGCGGTACGGTGGAGGTGTTGCTCGCGCGCCTCGGTGTGACCGCTGCACCCTACGTGAACGACGAGCC
>CAZNZG010000020.1:0-9956 GCA_964577455.1 uncultured Gemmatimonas sp.
TCACGTCGGTGGCGATGATGTGCGCCGCGCCCGCGGCCTTGCACATCCCCACGGCGAAGGCGCCGATCGGACCGCAGCCCGTGATGAGCACCACGCTGCCGGGGATGTCGGCGGTGAGCGCGGTGTGGAAGGCGTTGCCCATCGGGTCGTGGATGCCCCCGATGTCGTAGCTGATCGCCGGGTCGAGGTGCCACACGTTCGACGCGGGCATCGCGATGTACTCGGCGAAGCAGCCGTCACGGTCCACGCCGATGATCTTGGTGGACGGGTCCACGTGCGCGTTCCCGGTCCGGCTGAAGAGCGAGCGATCGTCGACGATGTGCCCCTCGGCGGTCACACGGTCGCCGATCTTCACGCTTTCCACGAGCTGCCCCACGGCAACCACGTCGCCGGCAAATTCGTGGCCGCAGATGAACGGCGGCTTGCAGCGCCCCGAGGCCCACGCATCCCACTCGTAGATGTGCACATCGGTACCGCAGACGCCGGCACTGCGTACGCGGATGAGCACCTCGTCGTCGCGGATGCTCGGTTCCGGGACTTCCGTGAGCGTGAGGCCGCGGTCGGCGGACTGCTTCACGAGCGCTTTCATGAGACTCCGAAGAAAAATCCGGTGCGGCGCCGGTCGCGCGGGCTGGCGAACAATGGCGGCGGCTGCCGGAGGGAAAACAACGGGAGGAACGACAAAACTCGCATGGTGGCGAGAGTCGTGGAAGGTGACGGTGCGGAGGATCTGCGCACCGCGCGGGTGCGTGGCGGTGATGTAGTCGCGCGCGTTCTTTATACGCGCTATTGCGCGATTGAATTATCCACGCGTATATTCGCGTCAATTCAACGACTTGCGCGCGCTGTCCACATCCGACTTTCTCGATCGACGAAGTTCACATCGATTCGGGACGCGCAGTCCTCATCGGCAACGCGTGGCGATAAAACGGCACGAGTTCCACCCGCAGTCCGGCGTCGCCTCGGCGACCACCTCGATTGAAGCTGGCCCCGACACGGTGGCGGCTTCCGCTTCGCCGTCGTTGATCGCGCCTGTGCGCGGAACGACGGCTCGCTCCGCTGTCTCCACGGTACAGCGTCCGAGCGTCCCCGCCCATGTGGTTGCCTTCACGGCGGGTGCAACGTCTTCCCACGACAAGATTTGCGTGCTTCCTGCCGACACTCGGGCAGTGACACGGTTGGCCTGCCCTGCAACACCGCCGCGCGCGGTGCTGTCGGCATCCCGCTACGTGCGCCTCCTGGAGGCCGCGTAGCACAACGCGACGCGGTGCATGCGCCGCCCGTGTTGTGCGCTCACCTTTCCACCGGGGGAAAGTGAGCATTTCCACCTCTCGTGAGAGGGTTGTTCAAATGGCTCCTGCCAAGAAGGCTGCCAAGAAGGCGGCGAAGAAGGGTGCGAAGAAGGTCGCGAAGAAGGCCGCGCGCAAGCCGGTGAAGAAGGCTGCGAAGAAGGCGGCCAAGAAGGGCGCGAAGAAGGTTGCCAAGAAGGCGGCCAAGAAGGGCGCCAAGAAGGTCGTCAAGAAGGCCGCGAAGAAGGCCGTGAAGAAGGGCGCGAAGAAGACGGCGAAGAAGGCGGCCAAGAAGGCGGCCCGCAAGCCCGCCAAGCGCGCCAAGAAGGCGGCGCCTGCTCCGGCTCCGGCCGCGGCGTAATTCGCCTCCAGGCGAACCTGCAGCACCCATACACGCGAAAGGCGCCGGCTTGTCTGCCGGCGCCTTTCACGTTTGCTGCGCGCTCTCGTCGAGCGGTTCGCCCGGGTACCTCAGGCGTGCGCGACGACCAGCTCCGTGGGCTCGTCCGCGACCGGCATCACATCGTCGGGCACAGGGCCCCACACGAAAGCGGAGAATCGCGTGGTCACGTCACCACGGCCACCGTCGGCAATGACGATGCCCACGGGTTCATTCGACGTTTCGACAGGAAGCAGATGCTTGTGACGCATAATGGGTGACCCTCCACCCTGATTGTGAAGCGCGCCACCAGCGCGCCATTGTGTTCACCGCCGACATGCGGTTGATGCCCCCTGCCATAGCACGGCCGGTGCCATCACGACGGATAAATGGAAATCATTGCGGAACAAGTGCTTGCACGGATGCGTCCGCTTCCGGTGATTCCCCCGGGTGTCCTCCTGACACGTCACGAATCGTGCAGCGCGTGTCGAAGTGATACGCATCGCGCCGCGCCGAGCCATCCGCGAGGTCCCCCGGGAGCTGCCCGATGCCGCGGGGCAGCAGTGCCGCGCGAGTTACGCGACGGCGTCCTTGCGCGCCATGAACGTTTCCCGGCGGCCCGCACTGCGCTCCACCGAGATCGTCCACCCGCGGTAGCGGTGCGCGAGCTCCTCGATCGGGAGCGCGTCGGCCAGACTGTCGGCGCCGGCGGCGATCGTCTCCACCAGATGCACGCCACCGTCGACGGTGGCGCTCTTCAGCACCTCGATCACCCGCGCCCGGTCCGCCACGTCGAGCCCAGCGAAGGCGCTGGGAGTGCACACCACGGCGTGCAGCGCGATGTCCGGCGACCAGCCGCCGAGATCGGCGCAGTAGCCCCGAACCCGCTCGGTGAGGCCCGCCGCATGCGCCGCCTTCACCACGCGCTCCACAGCGTCTTCCGCAGGCTCCACGGCGGTCACGGCTGCCCCTCGGGCCGCCAGATAGAGCGCCGGGCCCTCGCGCTCCGCCCCCGCCACCAGCACGTGCAGGTCGCTCGAGTCGGCCAGTTCACGCACCAGCACGGCGTTGGGGTCGATCCCCCAGTGCTCGGGCTTCCGGTACTCCTCGAGCACCTTGAGCCGGCGACGCTTCCACGTGGCGTAGGTGGGCAATCGCAGGCGACGCGCAATGATCCGGTCCACTTCCTGCCACACGAGGATCTCGGTGAGCGCGATCTGGTCGGCTTTTCGCAAAGCCTCGACCGCCTCGTCACCGATCTTCAGGAGCGCGCCACGCGACACCGAGTCCTTGTAGTCCTCGATCTCGCGCTCGACGTAGAGCTCGTACTCGTATTTGAGGGACCGGGGAGAACTGATAGCGCTACCCCTCGGGGTGTGGAAGGAATGTGGATAACATACGGAACCTTTGTGATTGCGCAAGGGCCAGTTTTGTGATCGGGTGGGGTGTAAGTGTCGGCGCTGTCATCTTTTCTCACGAGTCCGACCGCCTGCACTGAAAACTCAAAACTTTGTACTGGAAACTGAAAAATCCCCGCCCGTGCGCGATCTCCCACGCCTCGGTCGGAATCTCGCATGCCGCGGGGGGGTTCAGTTCTCAGTGCAAAGTCCTCAGTCCTCAGTATGACGGCGGGATCCCGGCAGACGGCCCGACCATTTCCCCACCATGCCCGAACTCCCCGAAGTCGAACACGCCGCCCAGCGCCTGCGCGAGGCGGTCCTCGGCCATACCCTCGTGAGCGCCAGCACCCTCCACCCCAGCCAGGCGCGCCGGTTTCCGCCGGCCGCGCAGCAGGCCGTGCACGGGCAGCGCATCGAGCGCATCGAACGCCGCGCCAAGGTGCAACTCCTTCACCTCGCCAACGGCGCGGTACTCGAGGTGCACTTCCGCATGACCGGTGATTGGGAGTTCACCGCGGTGCACGAGCCGCCACCGCGCCTCGAGCGCGTGCGGTTCGAAACGCGCGAGGGCACTCGCGTGAGTCTCGTCGACGGACGTGCGTTCTGCGTGGTCACGCTGCACGCCCCGGGTACGTACGCCGGCATCGACGCCGGCCCCGAGCCACTCACCGACGACTTCACGGTCGACGGCTTCGCCGCCGCGCTCGCGCGCCGCTCGGCGCCCATCAAGCCCACGCTCCTCGATCAGAAACTCGTGGCGGGCGTGGGCAACATCTACGCGAGCGAGGCGTGCTGGGAAGCGAAGATCCATCCCGCCACGCCCGCCAATCGCCTCTCGAGGGGGCGCATCACGCGACTGCGCGATGCCGTGCGTCTCGTGCTCGAGACAGCACCGAGTGGACGCTACTACGCGCGCGACGACGTGAGCGAACGCGAGATCTGGCGAGTGTACGGCAAGGAGGGAGATCCCTGTCGCCGCTGCGGATCCGTGATCGTGCGGATCACGCAGGCCGGTCGCAGCACGTTCTACTGCCGGCGCTGTCAGCGGCGGTGAAGCGCTGAGCCGCGCGGCGTCCGGTCACGATGGATCGCGTCACGGCGCGGTAAGCGACGGGCGCTGCCACACCGGGATCGGCACTCCGCCGCTGCCGCCGTGGTGTGCCGACGCGGCGGGAGTGGCCCGGTGGAACGCCGCTGCGCGTTCGAATGCCTCGAAGGTGAGGCGCGCCGTGGTTGCCCACGAAAACTGCGCGGCGCGCTGTTGCCCGCGCTCGCGAAGCAGCGCTGCCCGTGCGCTCTCGTTCAGGAGACGCTCCATGGCATCAGCAAGCGAGGCGGCCTCGGTCACGTCGCAGTACTCGGCGGCATCCCCGGCCACTTCGGGTAATGAACTTGAGATGCCGCAGATCACCGGCGTTCCCAACCGCATCGCTTCGAGCACCGGCAGCCCGAACCCCTCGTAGCGCGACGGGAAGACCAGCGCCGTGGCCCGGCGGTAGAGCGCCACGAGCTGTTCGTCCGACACGTACCCCACATGGCGCAACCACGGTGAGCGGGCGAGAACCGCACGCGTTTCGCGAGACGGCGCAGGGCCGCACTGCACCAGAGGCACCGCGACTCCACGGGCATGCAGCAGCGCCATGGCGCGGTAGAGCGCGGGCAGATTCTTGCGCGCATCCTGACCACCCACGCACAGGAAGAATGGCCCCGCTGGTACTGCCGGCGCGACAGCGATCGCTGGCGGGGTGTCGAGGGGCAGGTCGTCTGCCGCGAGTGGCACGGCCGTGATGCGATGCATGTCCGCGCCGAGCCGACTGATGATCTCCTGTCGGATGCATTCGGCGTCGGTCACGATCGCGTGCGCGTGCCGCAGCGTGCGCTCGTAGCGCCGACGGTACTTGAAGCGCTTCATCACTTTCCACCACCGATGATCGTGACGGAGCATCGGTGCGAGATCGTGGATCGTGACGACCATGGTGGCCGATCGTGCAGCCGTGGTCACGAAGTTCCACGGATACCACACCACATCGGCTTCGCTCGCCGGCAGACGATCCACCCTCTCGATGCGGCAGCGCGACACCAGCGACGCCGATAGCGACGACAGTAGCGCTCTCAGCGGCTGTTCGTCATCGGCATGCGCCACGTACAGGGTGAAGCGCAGCGTCGGGTGCTGCTCCGCGAAATCGCGCAGCAGGTTGCGCACATATCGGCCGATGCCACGCTTCTCCTGGAGCAGGCGCGTGGCCTCGACACCGAGATGACGCAGCAGGGGCCCTTCGTTCACACGTGGGACCATTGGGCGGCCGGGTAATGGTGGTGGTACGATCGGAACACGCCATCACACCGCTACCCTATGTGCCACTGCCGCGAGGCGCCGTGAGGAATGTCACCCCGTCATGGTCGTGCTCGTCTGTCGGTCCCGGCCGTTTGCGCCCCACCTGTCTTCGCAGAGCCTCCCTGATCACTCCATCGCTTCGAGAAGCGCACCCTTGAGGTATCCCGTCTCCGGCACATTGATCAGCTCGGGATGGTCGAGCGGCTGCCCGGTGATGCTGCGCAGCGCAAAGCGCCGCCCGCTGTCGGCGACGGCTTCGCTCAACACCTCGAAGAACAGTCCGCGTGACAGGTGAAAGCTGCAGCTCGCCGTGAAAAGCAGGCCACCCGGCGCCAGCAGCTTCATCGCCTGCAGGTTGATGTCCTTGTAGCCACGCATCGCGCCGTCGAGCGCGCCCTTCGTCTTTGCGAACGCCGGGGGGTCCACCACGATCGTGTCGAACTGGCGCCCTTCCTTGTGCCACGCGCGCAGCACGTCGAACGCGTCGCCCTGCACCGGCTCGATGTTGGTCAAGCCATTCCGCTCCGCATGTTCGTTCACGCGCGCGAGGGCCGGCGCGGAGATGTCGAGCGCGCACACCTGCTCGGCGTGGCGGGCGAGGTGGAGCGCGAAGCTGCCGTGGTACGCGAAGCAGTCGAGTGCCCGGCCGCGCGCGAGCGCGCCGATCAGTACGCGGTTCTCACGCTGATCGAGGAAGGCGCCGGTCTTCTGCCCGTCCCATGGTGCGGCGAGATAGCGAACCCCGTGCTCGTTCACCTCGATCGTGCGCGGGACATCGCCATACAGCAGCTTCACCTCTCGAGGCAACCCTTCCCGGTCGCGGGCGGCGGGATCGTTGCGCGCCAGAATGCCGGTGCAGCCGGTGAGCTCACGCAGGCTGCGCACGATGGTATCGGTCCACGCATCCATCCCCGCCGAGAGCAACTGCACCACGAGCGAATCGTCGTACCGGTCCACCACCAGGCTCGGGAGGCCATCACCTTCGCCGTGCACGAGTCGGTAGGCGTTGGCCACGGGTGCGAGTGGTACGCGGCGCGCCACCGCGCGTGCGAGCGCGGCATGCCACCACGCGTCGTCGATCGAACGCGAGGCATCGGCCTCGATGCGCCGCAGGGAAATCTCGGAGCGCGGACTCCACAGCGCCCACCCCAGCGGCGTGCCATTCTCCTCGTCGACACGGACCACCCCGGCCGGCAGCGCCGGGGCCTGCACCACATCGGAGCGGAACACCCACGGATGCCCGCCGCGCAGGCGCTGCGCGGCGCGGCGATTCACGAGCGCCACGTCGCCATGCACGCGGGGGCCGTTGGGGGTGCTGGAGCGTGTCGGGCGCGTGCCGCGCGAATCGCTGCCGGAGCGATGATCGGCACGCGGGCCGCGCGATGGGCGCTGTGGGCGATTCATGCGGGTGGTCCTGTGAAACGGGTAAGCGGTGCGTTAGGCAGGGCGCGATGATGCCGGCGCCGAGGGCGACAGGTACTGATCGATACCGCGGCCACAGCGCGTGCGCCTCTCGCGCAGCGTGCGCAGGAGGATGTCGTGGTTGCGCTCCACACTGTCGACGTTGGCTTGCCGGTGCCAGAGGTGATAGCACACGGCGGCGAACTTGAGATTGCGGCGCACGAGGCCTGCATTGAGCAGCCGGGTGGCGAGCTCACTGTCCTCGCGCCCCCATCCCTCGATCTCTTCGTCGTAGCCGTTTACGTGCAGCAGGTCCTCGCGCCAGAACGCCATGTGCGCGCCGCGGATGCGGCGCATACCGTCGCTGGGGCCGCGCACGAGGCGCGATAGCCATGGCAGGTAGAGTGCGTTCTGCCGGTGCCCAATGCCCGGGAGTAGCGGTGAGAGGCGCAGCGGATCGCCATTCAGGACGCGCTGCGTGAGTGCCTCGTCGAGCAGGCAGCGCGACCCCTGTACCCACCTTCCACGCGAAGCGAACGTGGCATGCGCCGCCACGAACTTCGGATGCAGTACGATGTCGCCGTCGATCTGAATCACGTAGTCGCCACGGGCCCGGGCAATGGCCCGATTGCGAATCGCCGCCAGCCGGAACCCTGTGTCTTCGTGCCACACGTGCACGAGCGGCACTGGAAATGTGGCGGCCTCCCGAGCGATCAGCTCGCGGGTGTCGCTACGGGAGCCGTCGTCCGCGACGAGCACTTCGAACGGCAACGTACGCTGGGCGCGCACGCTGCGCAGCACCGCGGCCAGCGCCTGCGGCCAGTTGTACGTGGCGATCAGCAGCGAGATCGATGCTGACACTGGCGCCGACGCGATCACCGGGTCGGTCGCCGCGCCGCCCTGATCGCGGCGATGGCCTTCGTGTGCTGCGCGAACGTTTCGGTGAACTGATGGCTGCCGTCGGGGCGCGCCACGAAGAACAGATACGGTACATCGGCCGGCGCCAGCGCCGCCGCGATGCTCGCTTCGCCAGGGTTGGCGATCGGGCCCGGGGGAAGGCCGGGGTACTTGTACGTGTTGTACTTGGACTCCACCTCGAGATCCTTGTACAGCACGCGCCCCACGTGCTGCGGCAGTGCGTATTGCACCGTGGGATCGGCCTGCAGGAGCATGCGCTTCTTCACGCGGTTCCAGTACACCGCACTGATCAGCGGCCGCTCCTCGGCCTTTCGCGCCTCCTTCTCGACGATGCTCGCCATGGTGAGCGCGTCGTGCCGCGAGATCGCCATCGCCTTGAGGCGGGCATCCCACTCGGGCTTCCACACGTCGAGGAAGCGCTCGATCATCGCGTTCACCGCCTCGCGCGCCGACGTACCGTCGGGGAAGGCATACGTGGCGGGAAAGAGATAGCCCTCGAGCGACGGCACCGGAATGTCCAGCTCGCGCATCCACGCCGTATCGGCCATGGCTACCCGCACCGAATCGGCAGGCACGTCGAGCGCCTTCGACAGGGCCGGCACGATGTCGCGCAGGTCGAACCCCTCGGGGATCACCACGGTCTTCATGAGTCCGCGCCCCGTCACGAGTGCATCGAGCACGTCGCGATACCCTGCATCGGCGGCGAACTGATACGTACCCGGCTTGATCGCGGTCTCCGCACCGGTGATGCGCGCAAAGAGGCGGAACAGCGACGTGGAGCCGATCACGCCATTCGCTTCGAGCGAGTCCGCCGCCACGCGCAGGCTGGCCCCCTTGGGCACGACCACCCGCGCCGGCCGTCCGGTGGGGCTGCTCGCGCCGCCCACTTCGCGCCATACCCACGCCAACAGCACGATCCCCACGGCGATCACGCCGAGCGGGAGGATGCGATTGGGTTTGGAGCGCTTACGGGCCATGGGGGGAGTTCGGTGCGGGGAGAAGCTCGTCGGGGGTCCCGGGGGGCGGAGGGCACGGGGGAAGCACAAAAATACGAAGAGCCGTTCCCCGTGCTCCCCGTTCTCCGTGCTCCCCGACGAGCGTCTTCACATTCACTCCGAGGCCGCCACTACGACCTCGCCGAGTTCGACCCCCTGCGACGCCGCGCGGAGCACGCTCTCCAGCAGCACACACGCCGCCATCGCGTCCACGTCGCCTTTGCGGCCACGGGTGCTGCCCCCCTGCTCGCGGATGCTGCGCAGCGCCGACGACGTGGTGAACCGCTCGTCCACCAGTCGAATGGGCAGCGGCTGCCGGGCCGCGAGCTTGGCCGCGATCTCGCGCACTTCGCGCGTGCGGTCGGTCTCGGCGCCGGCCGGGTCGAGCGGCAGGCCGAACACGTAGCCCGTGGCCCCGAGTTCTTCGGCCTGTCGCAAGAGCTCGGCGAGGGGCGGGCGCTTGCCGGCGCGGCGGGTGAGGATCCCCACCGGCGATGCGAGCATGCCCAGCTCGTCGCTGATGGCGAGGCCGATCCGCTTGTCGCCCCAGTCCACGGCGAACAGCCGGCCGGCCGTGGCCATCAGGGCTCCGCCATCTGTTCGAAGAACTCCTGATTGTTCTGCGCGCGCTCCATGCGCTTGAGCAGGAACAGCATCGCGTCGTCGCCCGGCATGTCGGCCAGGAAGGTGCGCAGCAGGAAGATGCGCTGCTGCTCCTTCTGCGAGAGCAGCAGCTCTTCGCGGCGCGTACCGCTCTTGTTGATGTCGATCGCGGGGAAGATGCGCTTTTCGGCGAGCTTGCGGTCGAGCACCAGCTCCATGTTGCCCGTGCCCTTGAACTCCTCGAAGATCAGCTCGTCCATGCGCGAGTTGGTTTCGATGAGCGCCGTGGCCACAATCGTGAGCGAGCCGCCTTCGGTGAGGTTGCGCGCGGCACCGAAGAACGCCTTGGGCTTCTGCATGGCGGTGGCTTCCATGCCTCCCGACATCAGCTTGCCCCCCTGCGGTGCTACGGCATTGTGCGCGCGGGCAAGGCGGGTGATGGAGTCGAGCAGGATCACCACGTCCTTGCCACTTTCCACGAGGCGCTTGGCCTTCTCGAGCACCATGCCGGCCACCTGTACGTGGCGTTCGGCGGTTTCATCGAAGGTGGAGCAGATCACCTCGGCGCCGGGGCAGCTCGCCTGCATGTCGGTCACCTCTTCCGGGCGCTCGTCGATCAGCAGGACGATGAGCGTG
>CAZNZG010000020.1:9966-27122 GCA_964577455.1 uncultured Gemmatimonas sp.
ATGGTTCTCCTAGATGGCATTGGCCATCTGTTGCAGCAGGATCGTCTTGCCACCCTTGGGCGGGGCCACGATGAGGGCCCGCTGGCCCTTGCCGAGGGGGGCGATGATGTCGCAGATGCGGGTCGCGACTTCGCCGTTCTTCCGTTCGAGGTGGATTCGCTCGTCGGGGTACTTGGCGGTCAGGTTGTCGAAGGCGCTTCGCACTTTGGACTGCTCGGGGTCACCACCGTTGATGCGCTCCACCTTGAGGAGCGCGAGGTACCGTTCCCATTCCTTGGGCGGGCGGACTTCCCCCATGACCGTGTCACCGGTGCGGAGGTCGAAGCGCTTCACCTGGGACGGGGAGACGTAGATGTCGTCGGGGCCGTGCAGGTAGTTGAAGTCCTGGGCCCGGAGAAAGCCGTAGCCTTCGGGGAGGACTTCGAGCACCCCTTCGCCGTAGAGCGTGGTTTCGGTTTCGAGCAGGGCCTGCTCGATACGGAAGATGAGCTCCTGCTTGCGGAGGCCCGTGACGCTGGAGAGCTGCAGCGACTCGGCGAGCGCGAGGAGTTCAGGAACCGACTTCCGCTTCAGCTCGGAAACGTGCACTAGGCGAAGAAAACGAGGGGAGCGGGGCCATGGCCGCACGGACTGCATGGGCCATGGCCATGCGCGCGGCAGGATTCGAACCTGCGACCTTCGGCTCCGGAGGCCGACGCTCTATCCAACTGAGCTACGCGCGCATTGCGGCCACCAGCGCCGGCGATGACCTGCCGGCGGCAAACCGCCCGAGAGGCGCCCGGCCAAAGTCCACCGGGTGCGTCAGACCGAGGAACCTAACCGGTCGGGGGGTAGGGCGGCAAGGAAACGGGGGCGCTGGCGTGCAGTCGGCGGCGGTGTCGGTGGCAAGTCGGGGCTTTCCCGGCGAAACGGGCGGATCTGGCGGGAACGCGTGGATCGGGCCAGGTGAGGCCAGCCATGTGTCTGCGTAAAAATGATGACACACCGTTTCGAAGGAATTGCTATGGTGGCGGCTGCGACGGCGTGCGAGCGAGCAGCTCCACGGCACCGGTACGCATTCCTCTCGCGCCATGACTCTGGACAACGGCAAACGGCTCGCTCGCATGGTCGCTGCACACGTCGTCGTGTTCGCATTGCTCGCGGCAGCCGGTTGCCGCGAGGCTGACGGCTCACCCGCGCGATCCGATTCAACAACAGGGATCGGGGCGACCGCCGACGATCAGTCGGTTGGCCCTGTCGACCTCCCCGTCGCCACGCTCGCCGCGCGTGATGGCGACCTGGTGCTGCGCGTGACCACCGCGGGGCAGGTGCGCTCGGAGGCGCTGGTGCCGCTGCGTGCTGACGTAGCGGGCACGGTGCTGCAGGTGGTCGCGCACCCCGGACAGGCGGTTGCGGCAGGCGCGGTCCTGGTGTCGCTCGATCCCTACCCGTTCGATCTCGCGGTGCGCGAGGCGCAGGCGCGCGCCGACGAAGCGGAGCAGCGCTTCCTCGAGAGCTTCGTCCCCGAATCGCTGGTGACCGGCCGCGGGCCGTCACCCGAACAGCGGCGCGCGCTCATGAACAGGGCGGGGCTCACGGGCGCCAGGCTGCAGCTCGAGCGCGCCCGCTTCGAACAGGCGCGCGCCACGGTGCGCAGCCCCATAAGTGGGGTGGTGCAGGCGGTGGAGGTGGCCGTGGGCGAAAAGCTTGCGCCGGGGCAGGCGATAGCCACGGTGGTAGACACTCGGCGGCTCCGCGTGGAGGCGCAGGTCCTGGAGCACGACCTGCCGCTGGTGCGCGCCGGGGGCGACGCGCTGGTCACGAGTGCCGGGGCGCCCGGGGCACCGCTCCGCGGCCGGATCGACGCGCTGCTGCCGGTGGTGGACAGCATCACCCGCGCTGGCCGCGCCATCGTGCGCCTCACCGGCGACGGCACGCTGCGCCCCGGCATGTACGCCGACGTGCAGCTCGAGGCCACGCGCCTCCGCAACCGGCGCCTCGTACCTGCGCGCGCCGTGATCGAGCGCGACGGGCGCCCGCTGGTGTTCGTGGTGAAGGACGGCCGCGCCCAATGGACGTACATCGTGCCCGGCCGCAGCAACGGCGTGGACACCGAAGTACTCCCCGACAGCAGCACCGGCGAGATCCCGGTGTGTGCGGGCGACGCGGTGATCGTGGATGGCCACCTCACGCTCACGCACGACGCGCCGGTGAGGCCGGTGCCGGCCGCCACGCCGCCGGTGCGGCGCGAGCGCCCGTGAGTCTCGCGTGAGTCTCGCGTGAGTCTCGCGTGAGTCTTGCCGCCGCGGCCGTACGCCGCCCGGTGGCGACCGTGGCGGCGGTGCTAGCCGTGCTGCTTCTTGGCGCGGTCTCGCTCACGCGCCTGCCGGTGTCGCTGCTCCCCGACGTGGCGCTGCCGGTGCTCACGGTGCGCACCGCCTACCCCGGCGCCGCCGCGCCCGAGGTGTCGCGGTTCGTGGCCGAACCCATCGAGCAGGCGATCGGGGCCACGCCGGGGCTGGTGGAGCTGCGGAGCGTGAGCCGCAACGGCGAAGCCACCACCACCGCGCGCTTCGCGTGGGGCACCGATATGCGCACCACCGTGCTGGCGGTGCGCGAACGGCTCGATGCGTCACGCGGGGCGCTGCCGGACAAAGCCGAGCGCCCCACACTGCTCACGAGTGATCCGGGGGAGCGCCCCATTGCCGTGGTGACGCTCACGGCGCGTGCGTCGGGCACCACGGCCGCCGCCGACCTGCGCGCGCTCGCGCGTACCGCCGCCGAGGTGCATGCGCGGCGACTGGAGCAGATCGAAGGCGTGGCGAGTGTGGCGGTGGCCGGGGCGCCGCACGAGGAAGTGCGCGTGTCGCTCGATCCCGACCGGCTGCGCGCGCTGGGGCTCACCTCAGCCGATGTGGCCGACGCCATTTCGCAGCAGAACGTGACCGGTGCCGGTGGCACCATCAGGCGCGGACAGTTCCGCTTCGCGGTGCGTGCGCTCACCGAGTTCCGCACGCCCGACGAGCTGCTCACCACGCCCATAGGCCCGCCGGAGCGCGGCGTGTTGCTGCGCAACGTGGGTACGGTGCAGCTGGCGCTGGCCGACCCAGAGACGCGTACGCGGTTGGACGGGCGCGAGGCGATCGGGCTCGTGGTGTACAAGGACGCCGGCAGCAACACCGTGGCGGTAACGGCACGCCTCACCGAGCAGATCGCGCAGCTCGAGCGTGAATACCCCCGGCTCGCGCTCACGGTGGTGGCGGCGCAGGCGGACTTCGTGACGGACGCGCTCACCAACCTGGGGCAGGAAATCGTGGTGGGCGGCGTGCTGTCGCTGCTGGTGATCCTGCTCTTTCTGCGCGACTGGCGGCTGTCGCTCGCGATCGGGCTCACGGTGCCGGTGTCGGTGCTCATGGCCCTCGTGGCGCTGCAGGCGCTGAATGTCTCGATCAACGTGCTGTCGCTGGGCGGGCTCGCGCTGGGCACGGGCCTCTTGGTGGACACGGCGATCGTGGTGGCCGAAGCGGTGGGGCGCCGGCGCGAGGAGGGGATGCCCCTCCGCGACGCGGCCATCACGGGCACGAACGACGTGGCGGCGCCGCTCTTCGCGGGCACGCTCACGACGGTGCTGGTGTTCGGGCCGGTGGTGTTCGTGGAGGGACTGGCGGCGGCGCTGTTTCGGGATCTGTCGTTGAGTGTGGTGACGACGACGCTGGCGAGCTTGGTCGTGGCGTTGACGCTGATGCCCGTCATGATTGTGGGGCGCAGACGGGCATCGCGCGGGGGCGAGAAGGGGGACAGCGCAACTGCGCCAGCTGGAAGTGCGCCAGCACTTACTGCGCCAGCAAACGAGCGCCAAGGATCGGCGAGTCTGCAGCAGGTCGGGGCCTCGCTTGCGCATCGGTACGAACGCGGGATGATGTGGTCGCTCGCGAATCCGCCGTGGGTGTTCGCGATGGCGGGGGGTGCGGTCTTGGTCACGGGGCTACTCGTGTGGCGACTGCCGAAAGAGATTCTGCCGCGCGTGGACGAAGGGGTGCTGGTGGCGCAGCTAGCGCTTCCCGAAGGCACGGCGCTCGAGTTCACCACCTCGCAGGCGGCGCGCATCGAGCGCGCGGCACGGGCGCTTGGGGCACGCGATGTGTACACGCGCGTGGGCAAGGCCACCGATGAAGAGATGCTCGCGGGCGCGGATCCGGGATCGCCGGCGCGGGCGCAGCTGATCGTGCGGGTGCCGAACGGCATGACGGCGAGCGACGCGGCGCAGCGGTTGCGCGCGGCGCTGCCGGATCTGGCGCAGGGGGCGCTGGCGATCGATCTCGCGGGGCAGTCGGAGTTCGGCGCGCTCATCGGCCGCGAAGGGCGCACGGTGCGGGTGGAGCTATCGGCGCCGTCGCTCGCGCTGTCGCAACAGTACAGCGATTCGGTGCGCACGTGGTTGCGCGGGGTGCCGGGCTTGGCCGATGTGCGCGAGGCGTTCGCGGCTACGCAGCCGGTCACGGAGGTCTCGCTGCAGCGTGACCGGCTCGCCGAGCGCGGCATAGTGCCGCAGCAGGTGATCGGCGCGCTGGCGGGGGCGCTGGGCGGTGTGCCGGCCACGGCGCTGCGCGAAACGGACCGGCGTACACCCATTGCCGTACGCTACGCGGGGCTCGCCAATGAAAACCTCGACGCAGCGCTGCGCACGCCCGTGCGTGGCGTGCCGCTCGCGCAGCTGGTCACCGTGCGCGACGTGCGTGCGCCCCTCGAGGTGGTGCGCGTGGATCAGCGCCCGGTAAGCCTCGTGGAAGCGCTGGTGGAAGCGGGAGGCACCGCGCGCGCCACGAAATCGGTGAACGCGCGCATGGCCAGCGCCACGCTGCCGCCGGGCATCACGTGGCGTGTGGCCGGCGCCGATACCGAACGTGCGCGCACCACGCGCGAGCTCACGCTGGTGCTGGTGCTCGCGGCGGCGCTGGTGTTTCTGGTGCTGGCGGCGGAGTTCGCGAGCTTCACGGTGCCATTGGTGGTGATGCTCACCGTGCCACTCGCGGGAGCGGGTGCGGTGATTTTCCTGTGGCTCACGGGGCAGTCGCTCAATGCGGTGAGCCTCATCGGCATCGTGGTTATGATCGGCATGGCCGACAACGAAGCGGTGGTGAAACTCGACGCCATCCGCACGCTGCGCGAGCAGGGCGTGCCGTTACACGACGCCATCCTGCAGGGCGGCGCGCGCCGGCTTCGCGCGATCGCGATGACCAGCATCACCACCATCACTGGCGTCCTACCGCTGGTGTTCGGCGTGGGGAGCGGCGGGGCGCTCTATCAGCCGCTCGCGGCCGGGATCATCGGCGGCAGTATCTCGGCATTGCTCGTCACGTTCTTTCTCATGCCCACGGCGTACGCGGTGCTGGATCGGCGCGTGGAGCGGCGGGCGGAACAGCGAGCTGCGGCGCGTTTGGTGCGCACCGCATCCACGTTGCACACCACCCAGTCGGCACACATGTGATCGGCGCGCTCATTCGTGCTGCGGTGCACCGGCCGTCGGCCGTATGGGCGCTGGCGGTGGCGTTGCTGCTGGCGGGCGGCATGGCGTTCACGCGGCTGCCGCTCGCCACGCGTACCACCGTGGAGCTGCCGCGGCTCTTGGTGAGCGCGTTCTGGCCCGGCGCGGCGCCCGAGGTGATCGAAACGTATCTCACGTCGCCGCTCGAACGCGCGGTGCAGGGGATACGCGGCGTGAAGCGGGTGAACAGCATCAGTATCGACGAGCTCGCCCTGCTGGAGGTACAGCTGGAGCCGCGTGCCGACGTGCAGCTCGCGCGGCTCGCCATGCTCGAACGGCTGGAACTGCTGCGCGCGGAGCTGCCTCCCGGCGTCGATGTGCCGCAGGTGACGAACTACGTTCCCGACGGCATGGAGGAGGCGCCGCTGTTGTCGCTCACGGTGTCGGGGCCGTATACCCCGGGCACGTTGCAGCGGCTGCTGGTGGAGCGCGTGCAGCCGCGGCTCGCGAGCGTGGCCGGCGTGGCCGGTGTACGCGCCAGTGGCGGCGCAGCACTGGGCGTGGCGATCAGCTACGACGCGTATCGATTACGTCAGCTGGGCATTCCCCCCGAGCGGCTGGCGCAGGCGGTGGGCAGTGCGCGCCTGGTTCAGTCACTCGGTATGCTGCATGGCGCCGGCACCGTGCGCGCGGTGGTGCTGCGTGATCAGCCGGCGGCAGTCGATTCGCTGGCGATGCTTCCGGTCATGGGGGCAGGGGGCCGACGGTTCCGGTTGGGGGAGCTGGCCACCATACGCGCGGAGGAGGACACGCGGGGGCGGTTCTTCCGCATCAATGGCCGGCCGGCCGTCGCGCTCGACGTCACGCGCCATCCGGGTGCCGATGCGATCGCCACGGCTGCCGCACTGCGAGATGAGATCGCACGTGCGCAGTCGCGGCTCCCCGTTGGCGTGCAGCTGCGCGTGATGGCCGACGAAAGCGAGAGGCTTTCGCGCGATCTGCAGGACCTCGCGCAGCGTGGGGCGGTCGCGTTCGGCGCCGTGCTGGTGGTGCTCACGCTGCTGCTGCGTCAGCCACGCGCTGTGGCCCTGGTGATGGGCACCACCGCGGTGGCGATCGGCGGCACCGCGCTCACGTTGTACGTGATGCACCTTCCCGCCAACCTGCTCACGCTGGCGGGGCTGGGTATGGGGAGTGGCATCCTCGTGCAGAACGCGATCGTGGTGGTGGAGCGGCTGATGGCTTCAGGCAGCGATGTCGAGGCACGTGCGGCCGCCGCCCACGGTATCGCTCCCGCCGTACTGGGGAGTACGCTTACCACTGCGGTGGTACTCCTGCCGTTTCTCTACCTGCAGGGTAACGCCCGCGCCGCTTTCGCACCGTTCGCGTTGGCGTTCGTGATTGCGCTCGCGTGGAGCGTATTCACCGGGCTGGTGATGCTCCCCGCCGTGGCCCGAGGCGTAGGCAATGCGGGCCTCCCACAACCAGTCAACGCGAGACTCTCCGAGACCGTACGCGATCCCACCCCCCGTGCTTCCGCCGTGGGCCGCGCCTCGGAACTCCGCGCCTCGGAACTCCGCGCCTCGGAACTCCGCGCCTCGCTGCGCCGCGCCTCGCTGCGCCGCGCCTCGGTGTTCCGTAGCTCGGCGCTCCGGCTGTATCGTCGCACCGTCTTCGCCACGCTCCGCTGGCGTCACCTCACGCGAATGGCGGCCCTCGCAATCGTTGCCGGTGCTGCGTGGCTATTTGTCGCCACGGTGCCGCGTGACCGCTTCGGTAGCTGGGGCGATCGTCGCAGCACCCTGAGTGTGGAGCTCGTCTTTCCGCGGGGCTCCGATCCCGCCACGCTCGACAACGCGATGCGCGAGTTCGAGCGGCTGGCCGTGGGGCACCCTGGCGTGGAGCAGGTACGCAGCAGCGGCGGCGGCAGCGGCGCACAGCTGCAGGTGCGCTTCACGCGCGGCGGCGGCTACGACAGCGAACCGCTGCGGCTGCAGGAACTGCTCACGCAGCGCGCGGTGCTGGTGGGTGGCGCGAGCGTGTCCGTGAGCGGTAACGGGCCGGCGTTCTCGAATGGCGTGGACGGCTCGTCGCTCAGCAGCTTCCGCATACAGGTGAAGGGGTTCGCGTACGACGGCGTGCAGCGTCTCGCGAACGACCTGCAGACGCGTCTCGAGCGCATTCCCCGTGTGCGTGAGGTGCGCATTACCAGCAGTGGCTGGTTCGGAAACGAGCGTACATCGCAGGTGGTGCTGCAGCCCGACCGCGCCGCACTCGCGCGGCATGGGCTCACCGCTGCAGGCTACGTGGCCGCGGTGGCGCGTGAGCTGCGCGGGCCGGTGGGACGGCAGCGCATCGAAATCGATGGGGAGGAGCTTCCGGTCACCGTGAAGGCGACCGGTGCCCACGCGCGCACGCTGGGTGAACTGCAGCAGGCGCTCATTCCGACTGGCACCTCCACCGTGCGCGTTGGCGACGTGAGCATGGTGGCCGAGCGTGTGGCACCGGGAAGTGTGGTGCGGGAAGACCAGCAGTATTTGCGCGAGGTGCGCTACGAGTTCCGTGGGCCGGCACGCCTTGCTCGTCGTACGCACGCGTCGCTCGTGAAGTCACTCACCGCACCGGCGGGGTACGTGTTCACCGACCTCAGCGAGGGTTCGGACTTCGGGGATGACGGCAGCGAACGCGGCCTGTGGCTGGTTTTCGCGCTCGGTGTGGCGCTGGTGGTGCTCAGCGTGGCGCTGGTCTTCGACAGTGTGTGGGGCGCGTTCATGGTGCTGCTGTCGCTACCGCTCGCACTCACCGGCGTGGTGGCCGCGTTCGCCCTCACGGGTACCACCTTCACCCGTGAAGCCGCTGTGGGCGTGATTCTCGTGGTGGGGCTGGCGGTGAATCAGACCATCCTGCTCGTCGACGCCGCTCTCGCGCGCCGCCGCCGCGCGCCGTGGTATACCGCAGGGTGTGTCGCGCGGCACGTCTGGGGCGCCGTGTCGGACCGTGCGGGCATGATCACCACGGTCACCATGGCCGCCCTCGCGAGCCTCGTGCCGCTCAGCGTGGGGACACCTACCGACACGCTCTTCGGTTCCATCGCCCTCGCCACGGCCGGTGGGACCGTCGCGGGAACGCTTGGGGTGCTGCTGGTGATGCCGGCGCTCATGACCAGCGGTGGAGCACAGCCAGGGAAGCGGGGGGCGGAGCGCAGGAAGCAGCGAAGAGGAGGCACCGACGCCTAGTCGCGCCCTGCCTGCTCCCTGTTCCCCGCGACCTGCTCCCTGCTCCCTGGGCCGCCGCCGTCAGTCGCCGCGGCTCACTTCGTATGCGACAGCGTCCACACGTACGCCGCCACCGCCGAGATCTGCGTGTCGTTCAGGTTCATGCGTCCGCCGCGTGCGCCCATGGCGTTCGGACGGGTGGTGACCTTGATCTTCTCCTTCGGTACCCCGCTCACGATGATCGCGCGGATTTCGTCGTAGCTACCGGTCGTGAGCTGGTCCCACTGACCGTCGTTGAGTGCGGGACCGTTGGCAGCGCCAACGCCCTTGGCACCATGGCAGCGCATGCACCCGCCGTTGTTGAACAGCGAGTCGCCGAGCGCAACGGCGGCGGGCGTCACCTCGGGGGGCGTGGCGACCTTGGCGGCAGTGCCGCCGCCGGTGCCGTTGGCACCGGCACCACCGGTGCGGCAGGCAGCAAGCACGAGCACCGCAGAAAGAGCGAGCAGTCGACGCATGGGCAGAGACGGCTGGAGGTGGGAGAGGTACAGCCGGGACAGGTACAGCCGGGACAGGTACAGCCGGGACAGGTACAGCCGGGACGGAGCCGGACGGTGGCTCGCCCACGAAAGTGCACTCCCGGCCGCCGGTCGGCCATGATTCGGCGCGGGGTAGTGCCGCAATCGAGTATCTTCCCCGTCATGACTGCCATCGCCTATCTCGGCACGGGGCTGCTCGGCAGCGGCTTCGTGGAGGCCGCGCTCTCGCGCGGCGACAGCGTCACCGTGTGGAACCGCACGCGTGACAAGGCCACCGCGCTCGCCTCGTTCGGCGCCACCGTGGCTGCCACGCCCGCCGACGCCGTGCGCGGCGCCGAGCGCGTGCACCTCGTACTCAAGGACGACGCGGTGGTGGAGGAGATCATCGCCGCCCTGCGCCCCGGGCTCGCGCCAGACGCGATCATCTGCGACCACACCACCACGCAGCCGGCACTCACGGCGGACCGTGCGGCCCGGCTCGCGGCCGAAGGGGTGCACTATCTGCACTGCCCCGTGTTCATCGGGCCGGCGGCGGCTCGGCAGGGGCAAGGGATCATCATGGTGAGCGGGCCGCAGGCGCTCTACGCGCGTGTGCAGCCGGCGCTCGAGCAGCAGGCGCAGAAGGTCGTGTACTGGGGCGATCGGACTGATCTCGCTGCCGCGTACAAGCTCATGGGGAACGCCTTCATCATCGGCCTCGGTGCGCTGATCAGCGACGTGTTCACGATCGCCGCGGGGAGCGATGTGAGTGCCCCCGACGCGCTGAAGCTGCTCGAGTTCTTCAACCCCGGCACCATCCTGCAGAACCGTGGACGCAAGATGAGCGACGGGGACTTCGCCGCCAGCTTCGAGCTGGTCATGGCCCGGAAGGACATCCGCCTGATGCTCGAGACGGCGGGGGCCCGGCCGCTGGCGACCATTCCGGGGATCGCGGCCCGGATGGACGAGGTGATCGCCCAGGGGCACGGACAGGACGACTTCGGCGTTATTGCCAGAGACGCGGTGGCCGAGTCGGCCGCACGCGCACGCTGATTGAGTCCGACCGACGCCGACGGACGCTGAAGGACGGCTGCCCGAGGCGGCCGGGGCAGGCTTCCAGCCAACGCCCGGATTTGCTACCATTCTCGCCGAACCCTAACGAGGCCCATCCATGCCGTTCTTCGATTATCCGGCCAACGCCGATTTTCTCCTCCCGATCGTCAAGATCCCGCTCCTGCTGATCTCGACGATTTTCAAGGTGATTCTCGCCGTGGGCCCGATCGGCCAGATCGCCATCATCGCGGCCGTCATCGCGATCTACTCGAAGAACATCATGGGGCCGGCCCGCCCGTAAGTTCGGCGTGGGTACAACGCGAGAAGCCCGGTGCGACGACGTCGCACCGGGCTTTTTCTTGTCCGCTCCCGTTGACGGCCTCTGCATTGCGGCCGTCCGTTCGCAGCGCTCGCGATGGAGTCGTCGGTCCGAAACTGTTCCTGAAGTCATATTGCAGTTAGGACTGAGCGGTTCAATCGGTGTGTCATTCGTGCGAGGAAAATCACGGTTGATCACCTGATAAGTTGCGCTTGTGCAAAGAGTTGGTCCATGCATTAGGATGCGGTTTCGGACCTCCCCATCCGTATCACCGAATCGCCTATCTGCGTGCAGGAATGCGCGCAGGGACCACCCACCGGAGCCCAGTTGCACACCCAGGATGACATAGGACACGAGTCTCGATCTGAGAACGCGTTCGTCTCATCGGACGCAAGTGATCTTCTTCCCGAGGCACGTCGCCTGTTGCGCGAGGTGCTTCCCCAGAGCGTACGGCATGAGCACGAGTGGGCGGCGTCGCTGATGCTGCTCGAGGGCACGGCCGAACAGTTCATGCGTGCACTGCAGTTGCAGTCGGGATTGGCGTTGCCTTCGGAGACGCATCCCGACGCGAGGGTCAACGTGCATGTGCATGAACTGTATCTCAGCATTGCCGGCGTGGTCGGACTGATCGACGACGGCGCGCGCCCGGACAGCCAGATGCCATTGCACACCGGACGGTATGTACGGGTGACGGTGTCCAACGGCAAGAAACGATTGGGAACGCTGTGGCTTCCCTCGGTCCCCGTCTTTCGCGTGTCGCCCCGCTTGATGGCGTAATCTCGGCGCGACGCAATTCACATCTCGAACGCGGGTATGAACGTGAACGCACGTCGTCATGATGTGCCGCGCTCATGCCCGCTTTTCGTTGCGCCACGCGAGGGAATTAAACGTTCGTCATATTGGCAGAAATGGTGGTGCCGGTACTTGGAGCTAAGACCAAAGGCGTAGCATACTCTTGGCAGGCTCGACCGTGTTCCCCACTCCGACGTTGGAGAAGCAAATGGATCCGAAGCACACCGCCCTGATTCTCGTTGGCTTCCAGAATGACTACTTCGCGCAGGATGGCATCCTTCGCGGGGTGATCGAGGAGCCGAACCGCGTGGACAACGTGTTGGCCAACACGCTGCGCTTCATCGAGACGATGAAGGATACGCCGCTCACGATCATCTCCACGCCGATCGTGCTCGAGCCGGACTACCGTGCCATGGCCAACTCCGTCGGCATTCTCGATGCGATGAAGAAGAACGGGGCGTTCAAGGCGGGCACCAAGGGGGCCGACACGATCCCCGAGCTGCTCGCGTTCGGTGACCGCGTGCGCTACGTGGCCGGCAAGGTCGGCTTCAACGCCTTTTCCAATACGTCGCTCGACGACACGCTTCGCGCGCGCAACATCAGCAATGTGCTGGTGTGCGGCATGGTCACCTCCCTCTGCATCGATTCGACGGGTCGCGCCGCATATGAGCGCGGGTACGCGGTCACCATCGTGTCCGACTGCTCGTCGTCTCGCACTCCGGCCGAGCAGGACTTCTTCTGCTCGAGCGTGTTTCCGCTCTACGCCGGCGTGGCCACGAGCACGGAGCTGGCCGATGGCATGCTCGGCGCCGCGGTCTGACGCGTAGCATCCGGTAGGGCCCCGGCATGACGTCATCGCCGATCGACCGCGATGCCGGTGATCCGCTCCTCGTCACTGATCTTCATGTGGAGGCGACGTATCGCCTCACGGAGGCATTGGTCGAGGCGGAGCATCGCATGCGTCGCCGCATCGAGCTCCTCACCGAGGTGGTGTTCGAGACCGATGTGGATGGGCGATTCGTATTCGTGAACGGTGCGTGGGCTCGCGTGATGGCGCAGCCCACCGCCGAGGCACTCGGTCGCCACCTCGTGGCGTTCGTGGCGCCGGCCGACGTTCCGCAGGTTCTCAGGCGACTGCGTACGCTCGACGCCGATATCGCCGATGGCGAGCGGCCCCTGGTGCGCATGTTGCGCCTCGACGGAACGCTGCTGTGGATGGAAATGTCGCTCGCGCCCATTCCCGGTGGAGGCGCGGTGGGCGTGCTGCACGACGTGACGCGCCAGAAGCTCGCCCAGGACGAGTTGGCGAAGGTGTCACTGGTGGCCAGCTATACCGACAACATGGTGGTCATCACCGATGCTTCGGGGCACACCGAGTGGGTGAACAATGCCTTCGTGACGCGCACCGGCTATACCATCGACGACCTTCGCGGACGGAAGCCCGGGCGACTGCTGCAGGGGCCGGACACCGACCGTACCACGGTGCGGGAGATCGGGGACGCGCTGCGTGCCGGCCGCTCCATCCGCACGGAGCTCACCAACTACACGCGAACGGGTGAGCCGTACTGGGTGCAGATTCAGATCACCCCCATCCGCAATGCGAAGGGGGAGATCGAGCAATACGTATCGGTCCAGAGTGATGCCACCGACCGACATCGCGTGGAGCTCGAGCTGCGGGCACTCAACATCGAACTGGAGCGGCGGGTTGACGAGCGCGCGGCCCAGCTCTCCTCATTCAAGCAGGCGCTCGATCAGCATGGTCTGGTGGTGATCAGCGACGCCGCCGGTGTGATCAGCTACGTGAACGACCGCCTGTGCGAGGTGAGCGGCTTCACACGGGAGGAACTCATCGGCCAGACGCACACGGTGATGAACAGTGGCTACCACCCACCCGAGTTCTTCGCTGAGCTCTGGACCACCATCGCTCGTGGTGAGGTATGGCACGGGGAGATCCGCAACCGTACGAAGCGCGGGCAGTTGGTGTGGCTCGACACCACGATCGTGCCCTTTCTCGACAATCAGGGGCGTCCCGAGCAGTACATCTCCATCCAGACCGACATCACGGAACGCAAGACTGCCGAGGAGCACATCCTGCTGCTCAATCGTGAGCTCGCGGCTGGTGGCGAGCGGTTGGTGGAAGCCAACCGTGAGCTCGAGTCCTTCGCCTACTCGGTCTCGCACGACCTGCGCGCGCCGCTGCGGCACATTCACGGGTATCTCGACATGCTCAAGCGGGCCACGGCAGGGCAGTTGGCGCCGCGTGCCGATCGCTATATCCGCACCGCGTCCGATGCGGCTGTCCAGATGGGGCAGCTGATCGATGATCTGCTGGCCTTCTCGCGCATGGGGCAGGCCGAAATGCGTCGCGAGCAGGTGCGTCTCGATACACTGCTCGACGAAGTGCGCACCGGGCTGCAGCCGCAGACGGAGGGGCGCCGGATCGAGTGGCACATCGAACCGCTCCCCATGGTGCGCGGCGACACCGCGATGCTGCGACAGGTGTTGGTCAATCTCGTGAGCAATGCCGTCAAGTACACGGGAAAGCGAGAGGTGGCCACGATTTCGATCTCGCAGGTGGGCACCGAAGATGGGCGGGCGGTTCTGTGTGTGCGCGACAACGGAGCCGGGTTCGACATGCAGTTCGCCGACAAGCTGTTCGGCGTGTTTCAGCGATTGCACCACGCCGAGGAATTCGAGGGTACCGGGATCGGTCTCGCCATCGTGCGGCGCATCATCACGCGCCACGGCGGTCGTATCTGGGCCGAGGCGACTCCCGGAGTCGGCGCGGCATTCTTCTTTACGCTGACCCCGGACCCCGGCGCCCCGTGATCCCGCACCCTACACCGGTCCGCCCCGTGCTGCTCGTCGAGGACAATGTCCGCGATGCGGAATTGCTCTGCGACGCCCTCGAGGATGACGCCGCCGCGTCGCGGATCGTGCATGTGCGTGACGGGATGGCGGCGCTGGAGTGGCTCGACAGCAGCGTGGCGCGCGGCGATCGTCTGCCGCTGCTGGTGTTGCTCGATCTCAAGATGCCGCGCATGACCGGCATGGAACTGCTGCAGCGGCTCAAGCGCAACGATCGCTATCGCCACATTCCGGTGGTCATGATGACCTCGTCGCAACAGGAACAGGACCTGGTGGGCGCATATGATCTCGGGGTGAATGCGTATGTGCTGAAGCCACTGGAGTTCGATGCGTTCGTGACGACAGTGCGCCATGTGATGCAGTTCTGGATCATGGTGAATCTCCTTCCGTCGTCGGGGCTGCCATGACCGAGATCGCCACGTCGTCGCGTATCGTTCGCATTCTGCACCTCGAAGACAACATCGCCGACCGGCAGTTCGTCGAAGATCTGCTGTCAGAAGACGGACTGGATGTGGCGATCGCGCAGGTGAGCCGTCGCGCGGCGTTCGAACAGGCATTGCGTACGGCCGAGTTCGATGTCGTGATCTGCGACTACAACCTGCCCGACATCAATGGGCTGGCGGCGCTGGCGCTCGCCCGGGAGTGGGCACCCGAGACGCCGGTTATCATCGTGTCGGGATCGGTCGACTCGACCACGGCGGTGAATTGCCTGCGGGAGGGAGCTACTGACCTGCTCACCAAGGACCGTCTCGAGCGGTTGCCGTCGGCCGTTGTTCGTGCGCGAGACGAGCGTGAGCGTCGCGCGCGCCTCCGTGAGATGGAGGCACGCTTCCAGCAGATGGCGGTGCAGGCGCCCACCGCGTTCTGGTTCATCGAGCCGGATCCGGAACGGGTGCTCTATGTGAACCCCGCGGCGGAGACGCTCTGGGGGCGTCCGGCGGCGGTGCTCATGGCCGATCCGCGCGCATTTCTGCGCAGCGTGCACGCGGATGAGCGCGACCGGGTGACCGCGGCGTGGGAGGCGTTCCTGAGTGGTTCGGCGCCGGCATTCAGCGAAGAGTGCCGAGTGGCGCACTCCGACGGTTCCATCCACTGGCTGCTGCACACCGCCACGCGCCTCACCAACGACGCGGGGATCGTCACGCGCTTCTGCGCCATGACGCAGGAGATCACGCAGCGCAAGGTGATGGAGGCGCGCATCCAGCACGCCCAGAAACTCGAAGTGGTGGGGCGACTGGCCGGAGGGATCGCGCACGACTTCAACACGATTCTCACCGTCATCACCACCACCTCGGAACTCGCGCTCACGCGCATGGATCCGGAAGACCCGCTGATCGGCGACCTCGCCGAGATCCGTTCGGCCGGTGAGCGGGGCGCCGCCCTGGTGGCTCAGCTCATGGCGTTCAGCCGTCAGCAGATACTGCGTCCGCGTGTGGTCGATCCGGTAGAGCTGCTGCGCAACCTCGAGCGCATGGCCCATCGCCTGATCGGTGCCCACATCCGACTCGTATTGCAGCTGCCGCCCATCACGACGCGGGTACGGGTGGACCCGGGGCAGATGGAGCAGGTGATCCTCAACCTAGTGGTGAACGCCCGTGATGCCATGCGCGAGGGCGGCATTCTCACGGTGGCGTTGGCGCTCGTCGTGCCCACCGAAGACGACGTGATCCGCAAGTTCGGTGCGGTGGAACCGGTCGTGGAGATCCGCGTGACCGATACGGGGACGGGCATGTCGGACGAGGTGCAGAAGCGTGTCTTCGAACCCTTCTTCACCACCAAGAACAACGAAGGGGGCACCGGGCTGGGCCTCTCGACGGTCTATGGCATCATCGAACAGAGCGGCGGTATGGTGAAGCTCACCAGCGCGCTCGGAGTGGGCACCTCCTTCCGCCTGCTGCTGCCCCAGGTGGAGGGGCATCCCACGGCGGCTCCTCAGGAGACGGACCACGCCGACCGACCTTCGATGCAGCGCGGGTCCGGTACGGTTCTCGTCGTCGATGATGATCAATCGCTGCGCTATCTGGTGAAACGTACGCTCACGTCTGCCGGCTACACCGTATTGATGGCCGAAAACGGCCACGTGGCCCTGCGCTTGTTGCGTGAGCTCAAGGGGAGCGTGGACCTCCTGCTGACCGACCTGGTGATGCCCGAGATGTCGGGGCATCAGCTCGCCGAATTGAGCCGCGCGGTGAATCCGTCGCTGCGGGTGGTGTTCATGTCAGGGTACACCGAAGACGAAACCACCCGGGAGTCGCTCCAGCACGAAGGGATGGCGTTCGTGCCCAAGCCCTTTACCGTGTCGAGCCTGACGCGGGGCGTATCGCGCGCGATGGGCCGCGAAGACTGACCACGCGCGTGCCATGTGTCCCTGGACGCTCGCCGTAGCCGCTGGAGCATTGTCGGGGTAATCCTCACGCAGCGGGAGGTTTTCGCTGCTGATGGCGGACGCGTCGCGTAGACAGACTGCGCGGTACATGCTGTCCTTCGTCCGTGTTTCTGCCCTCTGTCTCTGTGGGCCATTGCTGCTGAGCGCGCCACTGCGTGCGCTGGCCCAGCCGCTGGCGCGTGATTCCGTCCGCGGGCCCGTGCTGCCGTTCCCGGTGGGAGAGGTGCTCGATTACCGGGTAAACGTGTCCTTGGGTGGCAACATCGGTCAGGGGCAGATGCGCGTCGAAGGGCCGGTCATGGAGCGTGGTGTCATGACCTGGCGCCTCGTTTCCGAAATGAAGGCCAAACGCGCGTTCGTGAAGGCGACCGATCGTACGGTCTCGTGGCTCGATCCCGTGCGCTTCGCCAGCACACGGTTCGAGAAAGTCGAGCGGCACCCGCTGTCGAACTCCGAGGAGCTCGTCGAGATCGACGCTGCTGCAGGGACGTACCGCGAAGCGAAGGGGGACCCTCGTACCCTGGGCTCCACGGTGCCGCTC
>CAZNZG010000021.1:0-2790 GCA_964577455.1 uncultured Gemmatimonas sp.
GAGCCGTTACGTCATTGCCGCGCTCTGCTGTCTTGCGTCGGGGGTCGGCGCGGGGCCGCTGGTGCATGTATTGGGTGCCCAGGACGCGCCGCCGTCGCATGGAGACAGCACGCAGACGTTACATCCGTCGCAGGCCCCCCATCTGCCGACGCTGGCCATGGGTGCGGTGAGTTCGGCCACGTGGACACAGATCATCGGGATGCCCGACGCGTGGCCACGCACGTGGCGCGGCTACGGCAATCGATTGGGCGATCAGGTGGGCTTCATCGTCGCCGAGGAATCGTTGAAGGCGGGGCTGCGCACGGTGGTGCCATGGCGTGACCTCACCGGGCCGTGCGTGGGGGCGCACCGCGGACGCGCCTGGGGCGCTCGCGGGGTGGCGGCGGCCCGCTGTGGCGTGGCGCGCACCTTCGTGGCACAGACGGCTGACGGCGAACGCCGCCCGCATGTGCCGCTGCTGGGGGCCATCGCGGGCGCGACCGCGCTCAGTCTCGCGTGGCGCCCCGAGCGCAAGAATGCCGGCAAGGGGCAGGCATTCCTGCTCACGCGCGCCGGCATCGTGACCGGTGCGACCGCGGCAAACCGGGCGATGCAGGCGTGGCGGGGGCGGTAGGGTAGGTTGACATATTGTATGTCTTGAAATAGACATACGGTATGTCGCGCACGACCGTCCGCCTTCCCGACGACCTGCTGGCTCAGGCGCAGGCCCACGCCGCCCGTACGGGGCGCACCTTCACCCAGCTGCTGTCCGACGCACTCCGTTTCGAAATGCAGCGGACCGTCGGCGCGAGCCGTGTGTGCGAACCGCTCCCCACGTATGGGGGCACCGGCCTGCAGCCCGGCGTCGATCTCGCAAGCACTCGCCAGTTGCTGGATGTGATGGACGGCTACTGACGATGGTGTTGCTCGATGTGAACGTGCTGGTGGGCGCCATGCGCACGGATGCGCCGCGGCACAACGTGATGCGGCGCTATCTCGAGGCGCTGCGAGGTTCGCCCGAACCCTTTGCCGTATGCGATGTGGTGTTGAGCGGTGCGATCCGTGTCCTGTCGCATCCGCGGGTCTTCTCGCCACCCACGCCGATCGCCGATGTGCTGCGATTCGTGCAGGTGCTTCGCGACACGCCGAACGTCGTGGTGCTCTCGCCCGGCGAGCGCCACTGGTCGCTGTTCACGGCCTTGATTGCGAACGCGTCGGCCACCGGGAATCTGGTGACCGACGCGTGGCTTGCAGCGCTGGCGATCGAGCACGGCTGCGAAGTGGTGAGCGATGATGCCGACTTCGCCCGTTTGCCGGGCGTGCGCTGGCGGCGGCCGGAGTAACGCGTACCCCGGCCGGTCGCGTTACCGCCGGGCCCCCGCAGCCGCCGGCTGCTGCGAATCCAGCGCGGCACCCAGCGCTTCCGCCGTCCACGTGATCGCGTTGGTGTAGAAGTCGCCAAGCTTCGCCGGATCCACACCCATCTCCTTCGCGATCTCGCTGGCGTTCTCGAACAACCCCAGTTCGTACGACTCCGCGAAGTTGATCGCGTCGGCGTACGGACCGGTACGATCGAGCAGCGCTTCGTTGGCCTCGGCGCTGAGCACCACGCGCTCGAGGATCTCGCTGAGCGGCATGCGGAAGACCGCATCGAGCAGCGAGAAAAGCCCCACGAGGAAGAGCGTACCCGCATCGCGGCCGCCACCGACGAGCTGTTCGCACAGGCGACCACGTTCGACCGCCTGACGCACGAGCTCCTGGTCCACGCCGTTCGTGCTCTTGCGCGCCGCCGCGACGGCCACGGCCAGCCAGCGCAGGAACGCGTTGCGGCCGATGAGGCGCAGCGCCTGGCCGATCGATGCCACCCCGCGTCCGCCGAGCGCCGCCGAGTTGACGAGGCGGAGCAGCTGGAAGGTGAGCACCGGGTCGGTCGCGATCACATCTTCGAGCTGGCGGTCGCTGATCTTCTGGTCGCGAGCGAGCCCCATGAGCCGCATGGCGGCGACGGTGCTCTGCGGCATGTCGGCCGCGGGGAGCGGCTCGGGACGGCTGAAGAAGGTGCCCTGAAACCCGTCGAAGCCGCGTTCGAGGGTGGCCTCGTACTGGTTGAGGTCTTCCACGTGCGACGCCACCAGCTTGGGGCCGCCCTTGCCGAGCCCCTGTGTGATACGGTCGCAGATGGCGTTGATCGTGGCGGGGTCACCGCTGCGCGAGTCCACACGCACCCACGTGCACTTGGGCAGCCACGCCTCCGCCGGGGCGGGCTCGGCCCCCACTTCGTCGAGCGCGACCATGGCACCGGCGGCGATCATCCGCTCGATCGCCTCCGTCGTCGCCTCGTCGGGCATGAGCGACGGGGGGAGCATCACGATCACCGACCCCGGTTCGGCGACCAGGAAGGCATCGGAGAGGATCTGCTCGCGCGTGGCCGACACGAAGGCCGGCATGCGGTTGCGGATCAGATCGAAGGTGCCGCTCAGGAAGCTCTGCGCGAACGAACCGGGCCCCTCGGCGTCGCTGAAACGGATTTCGTAACCGATGAGCGAGCCGGTTCCACCGAAGACGGGTTGGCGGACGAGAGCGAAGTCGGACATGGATCGGGCGGAAACGTGATGCAACACGATGCAAGGGGTGGCGCGGACCGGCAGGTCCTGACGAGCTTCAGACGATCCAGACACCACCCGGGGCACGGCGAACGCTGACGGCGAACGCCGCGCGGGAAAGCCCCGTCATTGTAGTATCGTCTCCGACTCTCCCGAGATGAGTCTTTCGACCCTCGACGGATCCCTGCACCGCGGGTGCGGGGGCCGG
>CAZNZG010000021.1:2800-10973 GCA_964577455.1 uncultured Gemmatimonas sp.
CACGGAAACGGTCACCATGCGCCTGAGCGGCATGGCGGCCGAGGTGACCCGTGAGTTCTACCGGTGCGAGAAGTGCGGCCACGAGCAGCGCACGATCGAGCAGCGGGACGCCGCCGAGAAGGCGGCCACCGAACGGATTCGCGCCGAGCACGACCTCCTGGCCCCCAAGGCCATCAAGCAGCTGCGCGAGAGCCTGGGGCTGACGGTGGCGCAGTTCGCGGACCTGATCTACGGCACTCCCAAGGGGATCGTGGACGGTTGGGAGAAGGGCAAGTATCTGCAGAATCGTGAAGCAGACGCCATGATTCGTGGGCTCACGGATCGGGAAACGCTCGAACGGCGCGCCGCGAAGGCTGGGGTGACGCTGCCGGTGATCGAGGGGGCGGCTGGTGCGCCGGCCGCGGCCGCGGCTCAGGCCCCCGCGTGAAAGCGGCGGAGCGGGAGGCGTTGCTGGCCACGCTGGCCGCGCGATTCGCAGCCCACACGACCCGGCACGCGGACATCCGTTGGGCCGATGTGCAGGCGCGGCTCGAGGCGAAGCCCACGGCGCTCCATGCGCTGAAGAAGATGGAGGAGACCGGCGGGGAACCCGACGTGATCGGGACCGACGCCAACGGCGCCTTCATCTTCTGCGATTGTGCGGCAGAAAGTCCGGCGGGGCGTCGCAGTCTGTGTTACGACCGCGCGGCGCTCGATGCACGCAAGGAAGCCAAGCCGGCGGGCAGTGCGATGGAGATGGCGCACGACATCGGCGGCGAGATGCTGACGGAAGCGGACTATGCGCTGCTGCAGAGCGTCGGATCGTTCGATCTCAAGACGTCGAGCTGGCTGCACACGCCAGCCGATGTGCGCGCGCTGGGTGGTGCCCTGTTCGGCGATCGACGCTACGGGCGCGTCTTCACGTACCACAACGGCGTGCAGTCGTACTACGCCGTGCGTGGATTCCGGGTGCTGGTGCGCGTCTAGGGTCCCGTCAGTACCCGAAGGCGCCGCAGGTGTGCATCGAGCTTCGCGTCGCGTCCGTACACGTCGGGGCGGAACTGCAGGGCACCGTCGTCGTCGGTAAACGCCGTCGCGTAGGTGATGCGCACCGGTATCGGTTCGCGCACCATCACGACCGTGCGACGGCCCGTGGCGATCACCGAGTCGAGCTGCGTGCGTGACCACCCCTGCCCAGCCAGCAACGTGGTGGCCATCTCGTGGGGGCGCTGCACACGGATGCAGCCATGCGAATGTGCGCGATCGGGATGCGCGAAGAGTTCCTTCGCCGGCGTATCGTGCATGTACACGTTGAACCGGTTCGGGAACATGAACGCGACCTGCCCGAGGGCATTCCACGGCCCCGACAGCTGCTTGATGCCGCCGGCCACGCGCACCATGTGATTCCGCGCCAGATAGGTTGGGTCGCGGCGTATCGCCGGCGCGATCTCCTTCGCGGCGATGCTCGGGGGCACATTCCATTCGGGGTTGAGCACGATGTGCGTGAGCGTATCGGTAAACATCGGCGTGGTGTGATTCGTAGCGCCGATGATCACGCGCGTGGCGAATACCGTGTGCCCACTATCGAGAATGAAGGCCCGCTGATCGGCCAGGTTCACCGTGATCCATCGACCATGCCCGATGGGAGGCATCCATCGCACGCGTTCCATGCCCAGCTCCACCTGCCGTATGCGGGCCTTGATGGGCACGTTCATCGCCGCATGCGTGACCGGGCCGAATACGGAGTCGGCGATCAGTCCGTGGCGCTCCTGGAAACGCGCCACAGCGGCGGCAAGGCGCTGGTCGTATGCTGCGGTATCGTCGCCGGTAGGCATGAGATCACCGCGTTGCATGAGGCTCGTCCGGAGCTGCGCCACGCGCTCGCCGCTGGCACCGACGCGCAGCGTGGGGCCCCGCGTCACGCTATCCCACGGTGTGGCCTGCGCGATCCGGCGAAGCATCGCGAGCGCGTCCCGAAGCCGTGTGTAGCCGATACTGGTTGGCGTTACCTCGAGCAGCGCCTGCCCGGCATCTGCGGCGCGGCTCCACGCCGTGAGGAGTGAATCGGCGGGGAAGGGCCGACGGAGATACGCATGGTCGCGCTGAACCTCGCCAGGGACGGCGAGCCCCCAGCCAAGGTCTTCGGCAAAGCGCAGCGCAACGAACGACAGCCACACATCGGCGTGCGCACGCGTGGGGTTCGTGAGCACGGACGCGCGCCCGATGGCCGGCGCGCGGTACGTGTCGCTGTCGAGCCCCTCGGTGGCCGCCCTCGCCATGGCCCGCTGCAGTTGCAGGCCACGGCCGCTCCACCCCGCTGAATCCGTCCACGCGGGTGCGAGGCCGCGGTCGGTGTAGAAGCGCCGCACGCCCCGTACGAGTCGTGCATCGTGATCGCCGGAGGTGCGCGCGGCGAGTGCGCGCAGTGCGGCGTCGATCTCGTTCCTCATGTCGGGTTCGAGCACATGATCGCCATGCCCCTGCGCTGCCGGCGCTCGTAGGCCCCGCACCACCGCCGTCGCCCGTGACCCGCTGTGCGGCTGCGGAGGCAGCGCGCCCAGCGCGATCACGAGCGAACACGCCACCAGCATCGTGGAGGCACGAGTCTGCCGGTCCATGGAGGAAATGTACCGTAGCGGTCCGGTGCTGCTGCTGCGGTTTCCCGCCTGATGTGTCGTCGTTTCCCTGAGAGGGAGCCGAGCCGTGGGCTCGGCCGTTACCGGCTGCTACCCACCTTTACCTGCGCTTACCCGAAGACCAGCCCGCCGTCCACGATCAGGTTTTGCCCCGTCACGGCGCGCGCCCACGGACTGGCGAAGAAGAGGACCGTATCGGCGAGCTCCTCGGGCGTGGTGACGCGCCGGAGTGGTGTATTGGCCGCGATGAGATCGAAGACGGCATCCGGCGTGGCCGCGCTGGCGTCGGTGGTGCGCAGCAAGCCACCGGATACCATGTTGACCGTGATGCCCTGCGGACCGAGCTCCGCTGCGGCGGTCCGGGTAAGCGCGAGCAGCGCCGACTTGGCGGCGGTGTAGTCGTGGTAGGGCACGACGGGGTTCTGCACCAGGTTGCTGCCGATGGTGATCACGCGGCCGAACCCCTGAGCGGCCATGTCGGGCACGGCCTGCTGGAGCAGCAGCAAGGCACCCACACAGGCGGTCTCGGTCTGGCCACGCAGGCGCTCGGGGGTCAGCGTGGCGATGGTGTCGCGCGCGTCGCCGTTGAAGCGATAATCGGTGAGCGCGTTGTGGACGAGCGTGGTCACGGGGCCCATGGTGCGGCGGATCACCTCGAACATGCGCTGCACCTGGTCCGCGTCGCGGACGTCGGCCTGCATGGCGACGGCGCGCGGCCCCAGCTGTGCCGCGAGCGACTCGGCCTGCTCGCGGCTGGCCCGATAGTTGACGACCACCTGAGCACCTTCGCGCGCAAACGCCGCGGCGATGGCCGCGCCGAGGCCGCGCCCGGCGCCGGATACGAGGACGATCTGTTCGGAGAAAGGACGGGTCATGTCAGGCGTACCAGAGTTCGTGGAAGTGATGCGTGGGGCCGTGACCACGGCCCACGGTCAGACGGTGGGCGGCAGCGATGGCGCCGGTCACGTACTGCTTCGCCGCCTGCACCGCGTCGGGGATGGAGACGCCGTGCGCCAGCTCGGCGGCGATGGCGGCCGAAAGCGTGCAGCCAGTGCCGTGGGTGTTGGGGGTGGCAACGCGTGCGGTCTCGAACCAGTGAACGCTCTCCGCGGTGACCAGACAGTCGGGACTCGCCTCATCCTCCAGATGTCCTCCCTTCACGAGCACCGCGGTGGGACCGAGCGCCTGCAGCGCACGCGCCTGGGCGAGCATGGCGTCGCGGGTATCGGCGACCGGTGCCCCGAGCAGCCGCGCCGCTTCGGGGAGATTGGGGGTGACGAGGGTGGCGAGCGGCAGCAGCCGCCCGCGTACGGCGTTCACGGCATCGTCATGCAACAGCGATGCGCCTCCCTTGGCCACCATGACCGGGTCGAGTACCACCGGCGCCGTGCAGCGCGCCGCGAGGGCATCGGCGACGGCGATGGCAATGTCTGCCGTGGCGATCATGCCGATCTTCACGGCATCCACGCGGACATCGTCGAAGAGCGTGGTGAGCTGCTGCTGCACAAAATCCGGTGGGACCAGATGCACAGCCGATACGCCGCAGGTGTTCTGGGCCGTGAGCGCGGTGATCGCCGCCATGCCGTAGGCGTTGCGCGCGCTGAAGGCCTTGAGATCGGCCTGGATGCCGGCGCCGCCCGACGGGTCTGATCCGGCGATGGCCAACACGTTGGGGATGCGCGTGAGCGTGGTCATGCGGGCCTCATGCGGTACGGGTTGGTGCTGCAGGACGACGCGCGCGTGTCACCAGGTCGGCGAGGGCGCGCGCGGCATCCCCTGGATTGGGCTGGCCGCAGATGGCCGAGATCACCGCGAGGCCATCGACTCCCGATGCGAGCACATCGGCGCCGTTGGCGAGATGGATTCCGCCGATGGCGACCGATGGCAGCGTGGTGGCTGCACGCGCGGCTTCGAGCCCGTCCAGCCCCAGTGCCGCGGCATGATCAGGCTTGGTCACCGTGGGGAAGACTGGTCCGAGTCCCACATAGTCGACCAACAGCGGATCTGCCGCGGCGGCGTGCGCGACCGTTTCACAGGACCACCCCACGATCATTGCGGGGCCCACGCGCGCGCGCACCTGCTCAGGACTCAGGTCCGACTGTCCCACGTGCACACCGTGTGCACCGATGGCGAGTGCGGCCTCGATGTCGTCGTTCACGATGAGGGGGACACCACTGCCGGCGAGCGCGTCGAGGAGCGCGCGCCCCACCTCGACGCGCGCACCGGTCGTGGCGTGCTTGTCGCGCAACTGCACCATCGTCACGCCACCCTGCACGGCGGCGCGCACGGTGTCGATCACGCCCGCGGTGGCACAGAGGTCGGGATCGGTCACGAGGTAGAGGTGCAGCTGCTCGCGGATCAGCCCCATAACACGCGGGACGTACCTTCCAGATCGGCCGGCGAGACGGCGGCGAGCGCGTCGAGGAAGCGCCAGCCGAACGATCCAGGCCCCTCCGCATCACGCCCGGCGCGTTCCCCTGCCTCGGCGAAGAGCACCAGGGCGGCGACGGCGGCGTCCATGGGCGCCGCCACGGCAGCGAACGATCCCATGAGGCAGGTAAGTGAACAGCCGAGTGCAGTCACCCGCGGCATGAGCGGTGAGCCACCGCGGATCGTGGCGAGGCGGGTGCCATCGGTAACCAGATCGATGGTGCCGGTGACCGCCACGACGCCGCCGATCTCCCGAGCCAGTTGCCGCGCGGCCGGTTCGGCGGCCATCACCGGGTCGGCGGCATCGACGCCGCGGGCGGTGGTATCACCACCGGCGAGCGCGAGAATCTCGCTGGCATTACCACGGAGGATGGTGGGGCGGTGCGCCAGCAGCTCACGCGTGACGCCGGCGCGGTACGACGAGGCGAAGTGCGCCACCGGGTCGAGCACCCACGGCGTGCCCACCTCATTGGCGGCCTGAACCGCGGCAAGCATGCCGGCGGCCCATGCCGGCGACAGCGTCCCGATGTTGATCGTCACGGCGCGCGCGATTCGCGCGAAGTCGCCGCTCTCTTCGGCGGTGTGCACCATGGCCGGCGCAGCGCCCGCCGCCAACAGGGTGTTGGCGGCGATGTTCATCGCCACATAGTTGGTGATGCACTGCGTGAGCGGTGCGGCGGCTCGGAGGCTGGTGAGTGCCTCTGCCGGTGATGCGGCCGGTCGTGTCATGAGCTCCTCCGCCAGGCGCAGCGGGAGTCGACAGGATCAACGGACAGGGAGTCCGAAGAGCGGCCGCGACTCCCTACGCCAGCATGATCTGGGTCAGGTTCAAAGGGTGCTTCTCAGCCCCGCCGCAGCGGGACGCCCCTGTCGTGTGCGGCAATTTAGTGCGGCACGGCGGAAAAGTGGTGCCCCCGCGAAACTCGCTGCCCCACGCTGCCGTTGGGACGCCCACGTCTGCACATTCCCCGTGATCACCGGTGCGCGCTTCCGTTCCATCCTCGAGCATGACCGATTCCCTGATCTCTGCGCATTCCCTGACCCGACGGTACGGGGCCGTCACGGCCCTCGATGCGCTGACGGTGACGATCGCCCCGGGCATCACCGGTCTGGTCGGCGCGAATGGTGCAGGCAAGAGCACCTTCGTGAAGATCCTGCTGGGGATCGTCGAGCCCAGCGGTGGGAGCGCCGAGGTGATGGGGCGCAACGTGGTGACCGATCGGGAGGAGATTCGCGCGCTGGTGGGATACATGCCCGAGCATGATTGCCTCCCCCCCGACATGAGCGCCACGGAGTTCGTGAGCTTCATGGCCCGGTGCAGTGGGCTGCCGGCCACGGCGGCGCGCGAGCGCGCGGCGGAAGTGCTGCGGCACGTGGGGCTGTTCGAGGAGCGCTATCGCCCCATGGGCGGCTACAGCACGGGCATGGCGCAGCGTGTGAAGCTCGCGCAGGCGCTGGTGCACGATCCGCGCATCCTCATTCTCGACGAGCCCACCAACGGGCTCGATCCCGCGGGGCGCGACGAGATGCTGGCACTCATTTCACGGACGGGGCGCGAGTTCGGCATCTCGGTGCTGGTCTCGTCGCATCTGCTCGGTGAACTCGAGCGTGTGTGCGATCGCATCGTCCTGATCGAGCAGGGGCGTCTGCTGCGCGAGGCGCAGGTGGGGGCGCTCACCAGCGAAACGGGGACCATCGTGATCGAACTGGATGGCGATACCGCGGCGATCGACGCCTTCACCGCGCGCCTGAGCGCCGGCGGATTACTGGCGCAGGTGGAGCGGCAGCGGGTTCTGGTGGAGATCCCGGACGGGTCGAATGCCGACGCCGTGCGCGCCGTGTATGACGCCGTGCGCGATGCCGCGCATGCCGCGGATGTGGGGCTGCTGCGCCTCGAACGTCGCCGCGGCCATCTCGCCGATCTCTTTGCCGGGGCCACGGCATGACGGGGGCTGCGGATACGACGACCGATCCCGCCATGCGCAGGGACGATACGAGCACCATCCACGATCTCGGCTATCGGCGTTACGAGGGCGCGCGCGAAGGAGCACGCGGCGCGTTCCGTACGCTCTTCTGGCAGGGGTTCCGCACGATGTTCGGACTCGGTCGCCCGTGGAAGTCCAAGGCCGTGCCGGTGTTCGTGGTGGTCGTGAGCATGCTGCCGTCGCTCGCCTCGGTGGTGGCCGTGGGTGCGTCGCAGGGGCAGATCCCGTTGCAGTATGCCGGCGTGTACGCGGCGCAGCTCGTGCTGTTTCTGCTGTTCAGTGCCGCGCAGGCGCCGGAGATGTTGAGCCGGGATCAGCAGCATCGCGTGCTGCCGCTCATCCTCACGCGCAACGTGACGCGCACGAGCTATGCGCTGGCGCGCCTCTCCGCGATGTTCACGGCCATGTTTCTCGTGTGTCTGGCGCCGCTGTTGCTCCTCTATCTCGGCGAAATTGGCGTGGCCAAGGTGCCGTCGGAGACGTTTGCCACGATGGGCGGCAAGATCGGTCCCGTGCTGCTCATGGCCACGCTCGCGGCGATGGTGTATTCCACGGTGAGTGCGGCGTTGGCCAGTCTCACGTCGCGTCGCGCGTACGCGACCGCCTCGATCATCGGTACGTTCCTCGTGTCCACGGCGATCGCGCTCGGCTTGCGCGACCTGGCCGGTGTGCCCAACGAGGTGAATGAGTTGATCGACCCGCTGCGTGCGCTGGGCACGCTGGCCATGGTGCTGTTCGGCGAAACCACGCGTGGCATGGAGCTCAACCCGCCACCGCCGGTCGCCGCATTCATCGTCGTGTTTGCGCTTATCGCCGCGGCCTCCACCGCGCTGCTGCTGTGGCGCATGCGCCGGGTCACGGTATGAGCGCACCTTCCAGCCCGCGCGTGGTGGCGGGTGCCACACCACTGGTGTTCGAGAACGTCTCGCACTGGTACGGCGACGTGGTGGCGGTGAACAACATCACCGCGGCGGTGGAGCCGGGCATTACCGGGCTGCTCGGTCCCAACGGTGCGGGGAAGACCACACTGCTCCAGCTGGCCGCCGGGCTGATGCCCCCGAGCGGCGGCGATGTGCTGGTGTTCGGCGAGTCACCGGTCGAAAAGCCGGAGATCTTCCGCCATGTGGCGCTGGTGCCGGAGCG
>CAZNZG010000021.1:11073-26162 GCA_964577455.1 uncultured Gemmatimonas sp.
TGGAGGCGCGGGCGGCCGAGGGGACGGCGGTGCTGCTGTCGAGTCATATCCTCGAGGAGATCGAGGGGGTGGCTTCGCGTATTCTGGTGGTGCTGTCGGGGCGGCTGGCGGCCAGTGGCGATCATCGCACGCTGCGCCGCATGATGACCGACCGGCCGCACACGGTGCGCATCCGCGCCGGCAACGTGCGCGTGCTGGCGGCACGTCTGGTCGCGCAGTCGTCGGTGATGGGCGTCGAGGTGGAGAGCGCCGATGCCCTCGTGATTCGCACCACGGATTACACGGCGTTTTCGCGGTTGCTGGTCCGCGCGGCGCACGGTGAGGCGGGCGAGGCGCCGGTCACGCTGTACGATGTACAGCCCACCGACGAATCGCTGGAGCACGTGTTCGCCTATCTGGTGGAGCGTTGACGATGGTGGCGAACATGACGTCTGCCGGTGGTCATGCGGTCTCCGCGTACGGCCCGGTGTCGTTCGTGCAGACCGCACGGGTACTCATACGGCTGGCGTGGGCGCGCACCGGGTCGCCCGTGCTGGTGCTGGGGATCGCGGCGCTCCTGTTGCTGCCCATGGTGTTCGGGCTGGTGTTCGCCAGCCGCGGAGCGTTGTCAGGCGATCCGGTGGATTTTCTCATGGGGCGCTATGACAGCCTGGTGGCAGGGCTCGCCACGCCGCTGATCGCTCTGCTGCTTGGCACCAGCGCCTTCAGCGCGGAGACGGACGACGGGACGCTGCTGTATCTCGTCACCACCACCACCCCGCGGTGGTGGATCGTGGCGTCGCGTGTGCTGTTCGCCTCGGTGCTCACGGGCATCCTCTCTGCCGTCGCGGTGCTCGGTACCGGGCTGATCGCGGTGAGCACGAGCAACCCCGAGGGCGTGGTGAGCGCGTACACGATCGCCGTGTTCTACGGCGGTGTGACCTATGCGGCACTCTTCACCATGCTGGCGCTCGTCACGCGTCGCGCACTGGTATCGGGGCTGGTGTACGTGCTGTTCTGGGAGGGCGCGCTCAGCCAGACGTTTCAGGGGCTGCAGTATCTGAGCATCCGGCAGTGGATGGCCGCCGTGGCGGAGGCGCTCACGCAGTCGGGGAGTGACGGGGTGGGCCCATCACTCACCTATGCGTTGATCGGTGCCGCGTTGGTGGTGGTGGCCACCGTGTTCATCGGCGGCCGGCGGCTGCACCGGCCGCGGATCTCGCGAATCGGGACGTAATCGCGCGTCAGCGATTGCTTTCGGCCATCGCCGCGCGCAGCTCGAGATCCGGCAGGACCTTTCGCAGTACGGCGTCCACGCGCGCGAGCCGCTCCGCGGGGCTGCGTTCGACCAGCAGCTGATACCGCGGTTCCAGCTCGAGATCGATCATGGAGGCGATCGACCACGCGAGTTGGGCGGCATCGTCCGGCAAGGCGGGTACGGAGCCGGTCGTGCCGTTGAGCGTGTGCACCGCCTTCACCACCCGCTTGAAGTGCTGCGCCACGTCGTCGGCCGCGACAGCGAGGGCCACGGGGCTTACAACGGGCGCGTCGTTCACGAACGACACCTCGGCCACATGATACGGCGCCGAGTCGTCCACGAACGCGTGGAGCGCGAACCGTTCACGCCCCGTGATGAGAATGTTGGCGCGACCGTCCGCCATCATGTCCACCTCGGTCACTTCGGCGACGCACCCCATGCGCCCGGCCGGTAGTTCGCGCTCCGGCACGCCGCTCATGCTGGTGAGAATGCCGAAGCGTGCATCGCCTGCGCGCACGTCGGCAAGCATCTGCCGGTAGCGCGGTTCGAAGAGGTGCAACGGCAGCGTCGTGCCCGGATAGAGCACGACGCCCAAGGGAAAGATCGGAAGTCGCAGGTCAGCCATCAGACAAATGTGGCGACGCGATCCACGGCGTGCCGGTGGGACCGGAACCCGTCGTCGGCGCCGCGGCCGATCGCGACGAGTGCCGTGATGGTGGCGTGGGCCGGGATACCGAGCAGAGTCTTGACCTGATCGGCCTGGAAGCCGAGCATCGGCGAGGTGTCGAACCCCTCGCTTCTGGCGATCAGCAGCAGATAGCCGAGGGCGATGTTGGCCTGGGCATTGGCCCACACGCCGCGCGCGTCGAGGGTCATGCTGCCGAAGGTGTTCTCGAGCATGGCGATGGTACCTGCCTTCTTGTCGGCCGGCAGATCGGGGTGCACGACCTCGCCGAGATGGGCCATGGTGTCTTCCATGTCGGCATACATGGCGATCACCACCGGGGCCTCGCTCACCTGCTTCTGGCCGTAGGCGGCTGCGCGGAGCTGCTCCCTGGTCTCCTGATTGCGGACCACGACGAAGCGCCACGGCTGGAGGTTGAACGCCGAGGGGGCGCGGCCGGTCAGTTCGAGGAGGGTGCGGATTTCGCCGTCGGTGACGGGGGTGTCGCGATAGCTGCGTACGGAGTGTCGCAGGAGGGCCGCCTCGGCAGCTGTGAGCCGTGTGGCGGCGGTATCGAACTCGCCCGTGAGCAGGGCGGCGGCGGCGGTGTGGTCTTGTAGCATCTTAGTTATGTCCTGTTGTGATGCGGGTGTTCGTGAGAACAAGTATTCAGGCAAAAAAACGGTTCCAATGCGGGGCCCCGGTCAGCCGCCGGGACAGTTCCTTCGGATGCCCTGCAGTAGCGCGGCAAGATGCCGGCGTTCCTCGTCGGCCAACCCTTCGAACACCGATGACTCGGCCTGCGCCACGTGTGGGCCGACCTCGGCGAGCAACTGCCGCCCTTTGTCGCTCAGCGCGGCATGCACGACGCGTCGGTCGTTTTCATCTCTGTTACGAGACACCAACCCGGCACTATCGAGCCTGTCGAGCATTCTGGTGACGTCTGGCCCAGGTGCGGCCAGATGGCGTCCAAGCTCACTGCAGCCGGCACCGGACCCTGACAGGCGGTCGATGACCACCAGCAGTTCGAACTGCGCTGCCGTGAGCCCGAAGGGTTCGAGGGCGCGCGTCAGCGATCGCTCCACATGCGCTGCCGCTGCGCGGAGCGCGTGGACGGTGCTGGCGATGCACTCCGCCGTGGTGCCGGTGCTGGTGTTACGCGGGGCGGTCATCATCTCACTACTGAAGTTATCGTTGCAACGAATATTGTCAAGGAAGGGGTCTGGCGCCGCTACCAAAGGGGAGGTCGTCGGCGTACATTGCCATCCCGCGCGCAGTATGCGCGGACCGGCGCCGTCGCCAAGTGGTAAGGCAGGAGACTGCAAATCTCCCACCGTCGGTTCGATTCCGACCGGCGCCTCTGGTACCCAAACGAACAGCCCGCACCCGTCTTCACGGGCGCGGGCTGTTCTGTTTTCGGGGGCCGCTCGGTGCGGCCCCGGCGCCCGCAACTGGTCAGCGCTTGGTCAGCGCCCGTTCGCCGACCAGTACGCGGACAGGTCGTAGAAGCTGGCGCCGCCCTGCGGGTCGTAGATGCGGATGACGGCCGTGTACCCGTTCCACGACGAGGGCTGCTGGACGACCTGCACGCTCCCGCGTCCGCTGTTGCGGTCGAGTGTCACGGTCACGTTGCGCGAAGGGAGGCCGTTGCCCCGGATGTTGCTGTTCACATCATCCACGCGCCGGCCGCTCCGTGTGATGGCATCCACACGGCGACCACTGATCCGCAGCTCCACCACGTCGTCCACGCGCCCACTCCATCGCAGCGATCCGGCGTCGTCGCCGTTGCGGCCCGCGCGGTCGTTTCGCCCACGGCTGTTCTGACCGCGGTCGTTGTCACAGTCCCCCCCGCCCCCACCTCCCCAGCCCCAGCCCCGTCCGTTGTTGCGGGGCGAGCAGGCGTCGTTGCGATAGCGGCGATCGTACCACCGGTCATCGCGCCGGTCATCGCGCCGGTCACGGCGATCGTCGAAGCGATCATCGCCCGACCAGTAGGCCATGAGCCGATAACTGTCATCGCCGCTGCGCGGATCGCGCACGCGCACGGTGACGGTGTAGTTGTTGCGCGCCGAGGGCTGCTCGATCACGTCCACGTCGCCGCGGCCGTCGAGGAGGCGCACCTCCACGTCGCCACGACCGCGCGGGAGTGCATCGGTTACGCGCACCCGATTCCGCACGCGGCTGTCCTCGCCGGTGGTGCGGATGTCGCGCCCGCGCATGGTGATGTACACCTCGCGGTCCACGCGCCCCGCCCAAGTGAACAGCTCCCGGTCGACAGGCGCGGCGCCGGCGGTGTCCATCGCCGCCAACGAGGCGAGCAGCGCGCCACTCGCCAGCGCGAACGCCGACCCGCGCGGACGGAGCATGGAGTGCGAGCGGGCGGTCGAACACATGGTCGAACGCATAGTCGAACGATTCACGGTCATGATGTCCTCTCGGAAAGCGGTTACCCGTCCGAATGGGCATCGGGAGTGCCATGGCCAACGCTCCGGCCCACGAGGAGGGACAAGACGCTGTATCGAGCGGGCGAACATCATGTACCGCAACCGTTTCCGCCGCTTGTGAAGCCGGCGATGCCCGGTGTAATTGACCGAGGTCCCGTCGATAGGCTGTCCTTGATTGCGGACAGATCGAGCCAGCACCAGCGGACAATCCCATGACGACACCGCTTCTCCTCATCCTTGTGGCAGCCATGGCCTTTCTGGCCACGCATGTTGCGTATGAGTGGTTGGCGAAGCGATTGCTGATCGTCTCGGGGGCCGAGTATCTCGTGCTGGGGGTATTGCTTGGCCCGCAGGCCACCGGCCTCTTCACCCCCGCCGCGACCGAGGCCTTTGAACCGATCGTGGTCCTCGGGATCGGCTGGATGGGGATCGTCGCGGCCCTGTCGCTTCGCCTGCCGCGGCTGGTCCGTATTCCCGCGGTCGGGTACCGACTGTCGCTCGTGGAGTCGCTGCTGACCTTTTCGCTCGTGGGCGCCGGGGTCATGTCCGCTTTGCGTTATGGCTTTCAGCTCACCATGGCGGAGGCACTGGCGCCGGCGGTCTGTCTGGGCGCCATTGCGGTGGCCTCCACGCCCGCGGGGCTCGACGTGGCATTCGGTGGTGCCCGCCGCCGGGCTCCGGTGCTGCAGCAGATCGAAGTGGCATACGGGATGGATGGGTTGGTCAGCATCCTGGCGTTCGGTCTCCTCATGGCGTACACCCACGGCGCCCCCCCGCTGCTCACGCGTGCCCTCACCACCACGGAATGGGCGGTCATCACCCTCGGCATCGGCGTGATCGGTGGCACGCTCTTTCATTTGTTTCTCGGCGACGAAGACAGCCCGGACCGTCTGGTGATCGCGCTGGGTGGCGCGGTGATTCTCACGAGTGGTGCGGCGGCGTATCTCAGCCTGTCGCCGGCGCTGGCCACTTTCGTGATGGGGGTGGTGCTGGTGAACTCCCTGCGCAAGCCACGCCCGGTGGAAGAGGTGCTGCGTTCCGGTGAACGCCCGCTCTACTATGTGCTGCTGCTGGTGGCCGGGGCGTCGTGGACGCCGGATGCGAACATCGTGTGGTGGCTCGTGATCGGGCACTACGTGCTGCTGCGTACGCTCGCCAAGCTCTGGGGCACGGGCGTGATCACGTGGATCAATGGCGCCAGCGCCTCGGTGGGACTCGACTGGGGACGCGCACTCATCGGACAAGGGCGTCTGACGCTGGCGCTTGCCCTCGATTACTCGCGCCGTGATCTGCCACATGGCGATCTGGTATTCACCTGCGCGGCGTGTTCGGTGCTGTTCACGGAATTCTTTGCCGCGCGCTTCGTCCGTTCGGTGGCAGAGCCACTGCTGGCACCGCTCGAGCAGTTGTCGGTCACCACCGGTGCCGTGGTGGAGAGTGTCACCGACACGATGTCGCATGCGATCCCCGGATTTCTTCGCGGGGATCGTGGACCGGGCGGCGAAAAAGATGCGCGTGCGCGCACCGACCGCGACTCAACCGATCGCCGCGAGGATCGCTGAATGCGGCGGCTGGTCATTCTGTTGATCCTGTACGCGGTGATGCGCGGTGCGTTTGCCCTGGCGGAGCCCACGGCGGGCGCGCCGACCCTGATGCTCTTCGGTTTTCTCATTCTCGCAGCGTACAGTGTTGGTGAGCTGGCCGCGGGAATCCGCCTCCCGAAGATCGTGGGCTACATGGCGGCGGGCATTCTGTTCGGTCCGTCAGCGCTGGCCTATGTGTCGAAGCCGGCGTTGGCCGAGCTGACGCCGGTCAGCAATCTCGCCATTGCCCTCATCGCGTTTCTTGCGGGCGCCGAGCTGCAGTGGACGGAGATTCGCCAACGCGGCGTGGCGATTCTCAAAATGATGTCGGCGGAACTGGTGCTGTGCTTCGTGGGGGTGGCCGGCACACTGGCGTTGCTGCGTGGCCAACTGCCTCTGCTGGCGACGGCGCCGGCGGCCGAAGTGTTCGCCTTCTCGCTGCTGTTCGCCGCGGTCGCCGTGGTGCACTCCCCGGCGGCTACCATTGCGCTGCTGTCGGAGTCGAAGGCCAATGGGCCGGTGGCCCGATATACGCTTGGGGTGGTGCTGGTGATGGATGTGGCGGTGGTGCTGATCTTCACGGCGGTCCTTGCAGCGGCGCGCGCGCTGGTGCCGCCGAGCGGTGGCGGCGGCGGTGTGCAGGTGGGTACGGTATTGTGGGAGATCGGTGGCGCGGTGCTGGTGGGAGGCGGTCTTGGTGCCGCCGTGGCGCTCTATCTCCGGTTCATCAGCCGCGAGCTGTTCATCTTCGCGATTCTCGTGGCGCTGCTTGGCGCCGAACTGGCCCGCGTGCTGCACGTGGAGACGCTGCTCACGTTGCTCGTGGCGGGGGTTGTTTCGGAGAACGCGGGCGGTGGTCGCGGTGAGGCGTTCCGTCATGCCATGGAGCGCGCGGCCGCGCCGATCTTCGTGGTGTTCTTCGCGCTGTCGGGAGCACGCATCGATCCGCTGGCCGTGCTGCCGCTGTGGACGATCGTCGTGCCGGTGGTGCTGGTACGCATCGCTGCGATCTGGGGCGGCATTCAGATCGGCGGCCGATGGGCCAAGCTCGATGCGCACATTCCACGACATGCGTGGTACGGCCTCGTCTCCCAAGCCGGTGTGGCCTTCGGGCTCGCGACCGTGGTGGCCGATGTGTACCCGTCGCGGGGCGAAACGCTCCGCGCGCTGCTGCTGGCGACGATCGCCGTGAATCAGACACTCGGCCCGATTCTGTTCCGGATCGGCCTGCAGCGTGCGGGAGAGATTACGCCGGTCAGCTCTCGCGCTCCGGCATGATGTGTGCATCGCGTCGGCTGGGGCCGAATACCGCGCGGCCGATACGCCGCAGCCATCCGCGCGAGGCCGGTGCCGCGCTGGCGGTGCGTTCCGGATCGTTCTCGAACAGTGAGGAGCGGTAGGGAGCGATCGCCAGCTCGGCGTGGGCGATGACGGTGCGTACCTGCTCGTCCGTCATGGGCTCGAACGGTTTGAACTGGAATGGATGCCGGCGCACCTCCTCGGCAAACGCGTGAATGGCGGGAAACTCGCGCGACAGTTTCGGCATGAGCTCGAGTACGCTGGCGAGGAGCTGCTTGGGGCTGGGTTGTTCACCGAACGAGTACTGGATGTAGCGGTCCTGCGCGAGGCGCCAGAACGCGTCGGTCGCTTCGTTGATGCTCACCGCGTCATACTCGAGCGCGGTGCACATGAGTCCCCACAACACATGCTGTTCCCGACCCGACATGTTGCGCGTGGGCGACTCGGGGGCCTTGTGCCAGTGGCGCAGGAAGCCGCGGTTGAGCACATAGCCGGTGGGAAATCCGTGGCGCGTCATGCGCAGGTTGAACTCGGTCCATTCGCCCCAGAAGGCACGCCGTGGGTTGAAGCTGCCGATGTCACTGAACAACCGTCGATAGCCGGCCACGAGCATCCCCTGCACGGGCATGTAGCGGATGCCGTCGAGATCGGTGTGCGGCGTCGAGTCCCGTGGCTTGAAGCGCGTATCGGTGTCTTCCTCGAACGATGGGAGGCCGACGATCCCGAGCGGATACGCGCGCAGCGTATCTTCGATGGCGCCCAGCACGTCGCCGTGGAGCGTGAGATCGTCGTCGAGAAATGCCACCAGCGGAGTGCGGCAGACCGAGAGCTGCACGCGACGACCACCACCGATGGTGGGGTCGCTCGCGTTGACGTACACGCGGACCGGCAGCGATGGTGCCATGGCGCGGATGCGTGCCTCCACCGCCAACGGCTCTTCATCGGTGGCGGCATTGAACACGATCACGACTTCGAACGGCTGCCTGGTGGGGAGCTGTGCCAGCGATTGCAGCAGGCGCCCCAGATACTCCACCCGCGACGGAATGGTGAGCATGGTGAGCGTCCATCGGGCCTGCTGCGGCTCCTCGACCGTGCCATCACGACGAACGGATCGCGTCGTCGGGTGTGCGGTCATGCGTGCGGTCAAGCGTGTGTCTCCAGCAGCGCCGCGGCGCGCGGTACGAGGTGGTCGAGCATTTCCATCCATCCTCCTGTTCCTTCGGCGTGCAACCGCATCGCGCCGGGGAGTGCGCTGAGTGCCGGGTGCGGTCCACGGTGCGGGTTGCGAATCACGAAGCGCAGGTCGGCTTCGGCCAGCAGCGACTGGTCGTTCTCCTCGTTGCCGATCGCCGCGACGATGGGCGCTACCCCGAGGTCGGTGAATTGGTGCCGTAGCGCACGGAGTGCCGGGCCCTTGCCGCCGGAACTCGTGAGCGTGAACCATCGGCCGCCGCGACGTAAGTGCCAGCCGTTGGCGGCGCTGACCGACCGGAGGTCGGCCAGTGCCTTCGACGTCCACACGGAGGGATCGAGGAGTACGCTGTGGGTGCGAGCCTCCAAGGCGCGTCGCTGTGCCCCAGGCGATGCGAACCCGAGTCGCTGCAGATCTCTACGCGATCGCCGATCGGTATCGGCATCCCGAAATGCCTTAAGTGTCATCATGTGGGCCCGTAACTGCGCTGATGGTGTTGCGTGTTCGTAGACCGCAAGGAGCCGTCGACCATGTTGCTCGATGTTCGACGCCGGGTGGGTGGCCGTGCTCGCCTGCGCTACGTCCACCACGCGCAAGGCGCCGTCCTCCGCGATGCACGGGCCATATACTCCGAGGGCCCGCTGCAGGACCGACAGCTCACGGAGGGTGCGACTCGAGGCGAGCCCCACGATCAGCGCGCCGCGCCACGTCGCGGCGACATCCCGTAACGCCGAACGCAGCTGGAGCGGCGTGACGGGCAGCGCGCCGTCCTCACTGATGAGCGTGCCATCGACGTCGCTCAGCAGCAGGAGGGGCGGGCGGGCTGTCACACCCCCTCGGGTGTGGTGCGCACGGGGGGGCGATTCGAGAGCAGTGCCGCGCCGAGCAGGCCAGCCACCAATGACCCGCCAAGCACGCCGATCTTGGCCGCGTCGAGCAGGGTGGCATCGGCAAAGGCCAGTCCTGCGATGAACAGGGCCATCGTGAAACCGATGCCCCCGAGGATGGCCACACCGAAGAGGCCCATCCAGGAGCAGTTGGCCGGCAGATCCGCCCAGCGGAGACGGACCGCGATCCACGAGGCGCCGAAGATGCCGATCGGCTTGCCGAGGAGCAGCCCCAGCGCGGTGGCGATCACTGCGGGCTGCGTTGCAAAGCTGGCCACGTCGGCAGGGAGGGTGACCCCGGCATTGGCCAGAGCGAAGATGGGCACGATGCCGAAGTTCACGGGGGCGACGAGCACGTGCTCGATCTTCGCCTGCACGCTGTGCGCGCCACGCGAGGGAATCGTGAAGGCGAGGAGCACCCCGGCGATGCTGGCATGCACACCCGACTTGTACACCGCAAACCAGAGGCCCGCACCAAGTAGCAGGTACGGCCACACCTGCTGCACGCCGCGCTTGTTCAGAAACAGCAGCGCGGACATGATGGCGATCGTGGCCGTCAGTGCGAGGGTCATCACGCTCGGGGTGTAAAACACGGCAATCACCATCACGGCACCGATGTCGTCGGCAATGGCGAGCGCGGCGAGAAACACCCGCAGGCCGGGCGGGACACGATCGCCGAGCAGCGCCACGATCCCGAGCGCGAAGGCGATATCGGTGGCCATGGGAATCCCCCAGCCTGGTGCTGCCGGTGTACCGGCGGCGACCGCCGTATAGACGGCCGCCGGCAGGAGCATGCCCCCGAGGGCCCCCACCACCGGGAGCGCGGCCTTCCGCACGGAGGACAGCGCACCGTCCTGCAGCTCATGCTTGATCTCGAGGCCGACGAGCAGAAAGAAGATCGCCATGAGGCCATCGTTGATCGCGTGGAGAAGCGACCAGCCAGCCAGGTCGAGATGCAGCAATGACGCATAGCTCTCCTGCCAGGGAGAATTGGCCCAGGCGAGTGCGACGGCGGCACACACGAGCAGCAGGAGCCCGCTGAGCGCTTGGCTCGGCGGTGGCGCCTTTTCGGAAACGTAGCCTTCTTCGATCGCGTCTTCTTGCATGCGTGCAAATTAGCCGATGGGCAAGATGAGATGGCCGTCCGACCCGCAGCGAACCACGGTTGGGTGTTGACGGATCATGCCGTCGTGCGTGTTGTATGTAGGGTGTGTAGTGGAAGAGGATGCTGGTGTGTTCCGTTCCTCCGGTGGCTTCGATGACTTCACCTGCTCGTCCCCGTCTTCGCTGGCTGGTCCCCCTGGGGGCCGTGCTCGTCGCATGCCTCACGGCCGCGGCGTTCGTCGTCGGGGCGTGGTATGGTCACCGGAAGGCCGACGCGCGGGACGAATGGGCGGAGGCGCGTTTGCTCTCGTCGGCGATCGACTCCGTGCGCGCCAATGCCTTGGACTCGCTGCCGAACGACGAACTGATCCGGCGGGCCGTGTCGGGGATGCTGCGCGAGCTGCGGGATCCGTATGCCGCCCTGTTGCGGCCGGATGGGTACGAGCGGTATCGGGGGAGCCTGCTGGGTACGGGGCGTGGGTTTGGCCTCACGCTGCGCCATGATGCCCGAGGCGCCGGTGTGGCGCGGGTGGCCTCGGGATCTCCGGCACGGGCCGCCGGTATTCGTGCCGGCGATCGCATTCTCGCGGTCGATGGGGTGCCGGTGAGTGCCGGGTGGGGAGCGCCACGCGATTCGGCCGCCCCGCCTCCCGCCCAGCACCTGCTCACGCTGTGGCGAGCCCCACACGGTGACACCATTCGCGTACTCGTGAGGCGGCAGCCGTGGCATCTGCCGGCGGTGGTGGACCAGGGGCTGCTGACCGACCGCGTGGGATATGTTCGGCTGGTCTCGTTTTCGGCACGCTCGAGCGACGAAGTCGAACAGGCGGTCGAGGCACTGGTACAGCGGGGCGCTCGATCGCTCGTGCTGGACCTGCGCGGGAACGCCGGCGGATTGTTCGAGGAAGGGGTCAAGGTGGCGGGGCTGTTCCTCGAGCGGGGGCAGTTGGTGGCTTCACTCTCGGGACGGAATGGCGCCGACCTGCAGCCACACTACGTTCGTCAGTCGCGCTGGCCCGGGATGCCCATCACCGTGTTGGTGGACGCCGGGACCGCGAGCGCGGCGGAGATCGTGGCGGCGGCCCTGCGTGATCATCAGCGTGCCTTGCTGGTTGGCACCACCACGTACGGCAAGGGCGTGGTGCAGCGCGTCGTGACGATTTCGAAGGACATCGCGCTGCGACTGACCACGGCCCGCTGGCTCACGCCGAAGGGTGTGGCGATCGAACGTCGCTCGGGCGCGCGGAACGCCGTGGGCGGCGGCATCACCCCGGATGTCCTGCTCGACGAAGCGGATCGTCGTGACCCGTACAGTGTGCCGCCCGGCTGGACACGCGGTTCTGCGCGTATCGTGAGCGAGCGTGCGGATTCGGTGGCGATGTCCGCGCTGCGCGAGGGGTGGGCCACCACCCCACTGTCAATGCTGGAAGCACGTCTCCGTGATGCGTTGATGCCGATGGTCCCGCGTACCGTGCGGTCCCCCGTGGAGCAGGCGGAATGGGTCACGGTCGCCACACGCATGGCCACGGTGCGGATGCTCGAAGTCGAGCTGGAGCAGGAGGCGCTGCTGCGGTACACGGCGCGCGAGGACGCGGCGATGCGTGCGGCGATCGATGTGGTGGAGCCCGGTGCGCAACTGCCGTCGTTGGTCTCCCCGCCGCTCCCTTCGGCCACTTCGCGACCCCGCGTGCTGCTGCCGTGAGCGGTCGTTCGTTCGCTGGCCGCCGTATCGCGGTGTGCGGGCGTGCGCTGGCGGCGCCGTGGCGGGCGATGCTTGCGACCGTGGTGCTCTCGTTGTCGCTGATCCCGCTGGTAGCCCCGCTGTCGGCCCAGTCGTCGCACACCCCGTCACGAGGCGGGGCATCGACGCCGGGACCGCGCGCCCCGCGTGTGGTATCGCCTCCGGTATCTTCTCCGGAATCGAGTCTGCTCGACGCGTGGATCGTGACGCGATATCGAGGGGCAGAGCTGCTGCCGGACATCGTACCATCGGTGCCCCCTCAGCCGGGCGTCACCGGTGCCGCCGTACCGCCGCGCGTGGAGGCCGTACGAACCGGCGACGGGGCAGTCGGTCGGTCGTCTGCCGTCGACACGCTGATCGCCGTGCATTTCGCCCCGCGGCACAGCGCACCATCGCTGGCACCGGACGCAGCGGTACAGCTCGCAGGGCCGAGTGGAACGATCATCCCACTGGCGACGCGCCTCGTGGCGCGTCGCGCGTTCCGGGCGCCCCGTCTCCCGGGCCACGCGGTCGAACGACCGGACTCCAGCTGGCGCTACGGCTGGGCGTATCTTGCAACCATTCCGCGTACCCCGGGCCGTTCGGCGGCCCGATACAGCGGGTGGATGCTGCTCGTTCGCCCGTAATGCGCGCGTTCTCCACACGTCTCCACTCCATGTCCGGTCCTCCAGTCGTGCGTCACCGATCGCCATGGTCTGTCTGCATCCAGGCATTCCCGCTGCTGCTCCTGGGGCTGCTGATGCCGACCGGCGCGCACGATCTCCGGGCACAGGAACCCAAGCCGGCGGTGAGCGGATGGCGGGATGGGCAGGCCAATGCGCTCGTGACCCGCGCGATCGAGCGCCGTGGCCTGCAGCTCGCCGACAGCTCGCTCCTCAGCTATCGCGCCACGGCGCACGGGTTCCTCGCCTTTCTCGCGCAGTTGGGCGAAGGGGTGATCATTCCGCCCAAGGTGGTGCAGAGCGAAGAGCTCGCGTTGTCGATCGCATGGTGGCAGCCCGGGCGCAGTGCGCAGCGCCTCATCGGGCGGCGCGATACCACGCTGCTGCCGGCCGATGTGGGGTACTATCGCGATCGCTACGGCGTGGTGCTGGACAACCTCCCGGATCGTATCCGGCTGGGTGATGGCCAGGATGTACGGGATGTGCCGCATCCGCTGGCCGCGGGTGCCCTTGGCCTGTACGAGTACACCATGGGCAGTCCCCTCACGATCCGCATCCCCGGTCGGGAGATCCTGGTGGACGAGGTGAAGTTCCGTCCGCGCAACGGCGGCCTGCCGGCGGCGATCGGGTCGGTGTACCTCGATCGCGAAACCGCTGCGGTGGTGCGTCTCTCCATGACCTTCACGCGCGCGGCGATCATCGACAAGCGGATCGAAACGCTCGTGGTGACGCTCGAGAACGGCTTGGTACGGGAGCGCTACTGGCTGCCGCGCCGTCAGGAGGTGGAAGTCTCTCGTGGCAGCACCTGGTTCGATATCCCCGCCCGCGGCATCGTGCGCGGGAAATGGGAGATTGCCGGGTACGACGTGAACGAGCGCATTCCGCCGGCCACGATGCTGCTGCCGCGCTGGAGCAGCGTACCGCGCGATTCACTCCGGGCGCACCCCTTCGAAGGACGCGTGATCGATGCCTTGCCGCCGGAGATCCAGATCGCGAGCAGCGAGGATGTGGTGCGTGCACGCGTGCAGGCGGAGGCCGCGGTGCGCGCGTCAATGCTGGCGCGTCCCGCCACGGCAAGCATTACCGGCCGCGGTATCAGTGATCTGGCTCGGTTCAGTCGCGCCGAAGGGTTGGCGCTGGGACTCGGCGGTGCGCACAAGAGCAGTACGGGCTTCATGGTCATGGCGCGTGCGCGCTACGGATTCGGCGATGAACAGGTGAAGGGCCATGTGGCGATCGGGCGCGCGCCAGCCTTCGGGCGGCTGCCCACCCTGCAGCTCTTCGCCGAGCGCGACTATCGCGATCTCGGTGTAGCCGAACGGGCGGGTGTCACCAATTCGCTCGCCTCGATGCTCTTCTCGAGCGATTACACCACGCAGGTGGATACGCGCGCCGTGGGGATTCTCTACCGGCGATCACCGGTGAGTGCCTTCACGTGGCGCGTGGCGGCAGAGCGTGACGCGCCCACCCGTGTGACCGGGGCGGGGCTGCAGCGCACCTTCGCCCCCACCCTCGATGCGTGGGCCCTCGATGGCGCCCGACTCGAGGTGAGTGGTGCCGGTGGCACGGTGCCAGGCGATGCCCGGGCGCGTCGCTCCACGTGGACGCTGACGGCGAGTGTCGGTGCCTACGAGGGGCAGAGACCACCGCTCCTGAATCCGCTCGCCGATCCACTTCCGCTTGGTCCCCCCCCGCTGCGCGACGTGCGGCCGCTGGTGGCGCGCGCGCAGGCGCAGTGGCAGCTCACGCAACCGCTCGGTGGGGACCGTTCTCTCGTATTGCACTCGATTGCGGGCATTGCCGGTGGTCGCGATCTGCCGCCGCAGTGGCTGGTGTTTGCTGGCGGACCGTGGTCGGCGCCCGGATACGACTGGCATCGCTTCGGTTCGCGCGCGCTGCTGTCGCAGCGTATGGAGCTGCGCACACCGGTCCCCGGTCCCTCCATACCGCTCGGCCGGTTCGGGAAATCGCCGCCGCATGTGACGCTCGCGCCGTACCTGCAGGCGATGGCGACGGCATCGGGCACGGCCGAGCGCTCCACCGTTGCCGGTGTGTACCCGTCGGCAGGGCTTGGCATGCTGTTCTTCTACGACCTCGTGCGTGCCGACGTGGGACGCGGGCTTCGTGATGGTGCGTGGCGGTTCTCGATCGATATCGACCGTTCGTTCTGGGGGATTCTCTGAGCCGCACGCAGTCAGTCAGCGCCAAGCAGTACGACAAGGCGTACTTCGACAAGTGGTATCGTCATCCGCAGCATCGGGTGAAGTCACCGGTGG
>CAZNZG010000022.1:0-24919 GCA_964577455.1 uncultured Gemmatimonas sp.
GTCCGTCGTGGGTTACGACAGGTGCTTGGAGACCAGCTTGGTCATGTCGAACATGCTGACCGAGGACTTGCCGCCGAACACCTTCTTGAGCTTGTCGTCGGCGTTGATCTGGCGCTTGTTCTTCTGATCCTGCAGGCCGTGCTTCTTGATGTAGGCCCAGAGCTTCTTCACGACTTCCGTGCGCGGCAGACCCTTCTCGCCGACGATCGCGGCGAGATCCGCGCTCGGGGTGAGGGGCTTCATGAACGCCGCGTTCGGCGCGCGCTTGGCGGCCTTCTTGGCCGGCGCCTTCTTGGCAGCGGCCTTCTTCGGGGCGGCCTTCTTGGCCGGCGCCTTCTTGGCAGCAGCCTTCTTCGGAGCAGCCTTCTTCGGGGCAGCCTTCTTGGCGGCCTTCTTGGGAGCAGCCTTCTTCGCGGACTTCTTCGCAGCGGCCATGTCGTCTCCTGAGAGTGGTGACCGTGTGGGTCGCGTCGAGCAACCAATTTGATCTCGACAGATCGCGCGAAGACGGGAAGCGCTTCGCGGACGCGCACAAACTACAATCACGTGTTGGTCGCGCAATAGTGGATTTCGCGTTTTCCCTCTGAAAAACACGGATTTTTTTGCGTTTTTCGACTTTTTTCCCTCTGACGCACCCATTTTCCCCTCTGACGACCCACCATTTTCCCTCTCACGCCGTCAGCGGGGCCCCAACTGCACCGACAGAAAACGGGCAATGGCACGCAGCACGGCGGGGCGAATGTGACGGTCGGCGAGACGCACGTACCCCTGCGGATCACCGTCATGGTCGACCAGCAGCAGATGATCGGTGTCGCCGAAATGCTGCACCTCCACGGGTGACGCTCCGGCGGCACGCAGGGCGGCGGCGAGTTCGTCCGCCTGATCGGGCGGAACCTGTCGGTCGGTCGCCCCGTGGATCAGCAGCACCGGCGTGCGCACGTCGTGCGCGATGGCGCGGGGATCGAGCGTGAACCACCGGTGCAGCCATGGGTCGTGCACGGCCAGCGAATCCGCCTGCGCCGACGCCGTTGCGAGGACGGCCGCCCGATCGGCCGGCGGCCAGCGGGCGAGATCGCTGGCCACCAGCGTCTGACGCTGCCACGCCGCGATCTCGCGCCCGGTGCGTGACGGTGCCCCGAGCAGGACGAGGGCCCGCACATCGGCCAGACGTGCCGCGACCAGCAGTGATACCACCGCTCCTTCGCTGTGCCCCACGATCGCCAGGCGACGACGGTCGACCTCGGTGCGCGTACCCAACCAGCGGAGCGCCGCACGCGCATCGGCCGCGAAGTCGTCGGTGGTGGCCCCCGCAAAACGCCCGGTGGACGCGCCCACGCCCCGATCGTCCAGTCGGAGAACCGCCAGCCCATGCTGCACCAGCGCGTCGCGTACGTCACGCCAGGGGGCATAGCCGGGCAGTTCACCGCGTGCACCGTCGCGATCCTGCGGCCCCGAGCCCGCGACGAGCAGAACGGCACCGACGGGACCCGTGTGCGACGCCGGCAGCGACAGCATGCCGTGCAACGTGACCTCGGAGTCGACCGGGACCCGGGCCTCGTACTCCACCATGGGCACCGGGGCGCGTTGTGTGGCGTCAGCTGCGGCGCCGCTGCGGCCGGGATCGTCGGCCTGCGCACCGCGGCAGGCGGCCAGCACCAGCCCGGCCGCAATCCACGGCCAGAGGGCGCGCCGGTGACCGCTCCTTCCCCCCAGCAATCGTCCGGTGCTCCGCGGAGCAACGCGCGTCGACAGCACCCCGCCCGTCAGCGCGTCTGCGCCGCCAGCTCGCGCAGGACCGCCACGCTGGACACGTCCCACGGATCGGGGGTGGCGTCGTCTTCGGCCACCTCGGGCACCTGCTGCGGCGTCTCCAAGATCAGCGGGATCCCTCGCGCACGCGGATCCTGCAGCAGCCAACCGAACGCCGTGGCCCCGATCAGCCCCTGCCCAATGAGGGCATGGCGATCCTTGTTCGAGCCCATCGCCCCTTCACTGTCATTCAGATGCAGAAAGGCCGGCGGCTCACCGGTTGCCGCTTCGAACGCATCGAGGACGCCGGTCAGCGCCTCACGCGACTCGGCGATCGGGAAACCCGACGCGAACAGATGACAGGTGTCGAGCCCGTAGCCCGTGCGATGCCGCTGCTCGGCGGGAATGCCCTGCAGCATCAGCGCCACCTCGTCCGGCGTGCGCCCGACGGTCGTGCCGGCGCCGGCCGTGTTCTCGATGAGCAACCGGGTGTTCCCCTCCGGCACGGCGGCGAGGGCGCGGCGCATCGCTTCACTCACCCGCTCGCATGCCGCATCACGGTCACCGCTCGTGGCCGCGCCGGGATGGAAACACACCCCACCCACGCCGAGCGCCGTGGAGCGCTCGAACTCCTTGGCCAGTCCCGCGGCCGCGCGCGCCCACTTCTCCTCGTCGGGGGTGGCGCAGTTGAGGACGTACGCCGCATGCACGATCACATGCTCGGGACGAATCCCCGCTTCCGCGAGTGCCTCGCGAAAGCGCACCACCCGGTCCGGCTTCACCCCCACTTTGTCGTTGTAGTACTTGGGGATGGCACTGAAGATCTGCAGCGCCTGCATACCGGCGTTCCCTGCCCGGCGCGCCGCCATGGGAATGCCGCCGGTGTCGATGCAGTGCGCGCCGATGAAGTGGGAGACCATGGTGCGGAGTTGAGTGGGAAACGAACGGACGTGGATGGACGGAGGCGACGGTCAGCGAACGGTCGCGCGGCGCATGTGGAAGGTGGGCAGCGTCCCCGGCGACGTCATGTCGCTCCACCCCACCACCACCGCCTTGCCACGCACCACGACGTAGGGATCGCGCGCCGTGCTCCCGCCGCTTGCGGTGAGCCGTTCCTCGAAGAGATGCCCCGCCGTTCGCGAAATCGCCACGCTGGTGATCACGCGGCCACGGCTATTGGGATCCTCGTACGCGACCGCCACGAGGTCACCGTGAGACGCCACGCGCGCCTCGCCGAGCCGCTCGCCATACAGAACGGCGACCGGTGGCTCGAAGGCCGCGCGCGGATCCATCTGATGGGCGTAGAACACGCCCGGCCCCTCGGGGCCCGTGAGGGCATAGGCCACGTGCACGTAGCCGTTCAGGCTGTCCACGGCGAGGCTGGGAGCGGGGCGGGCGCAGCCGAAGGCGCCGCGGTCGGCCGCCTGCGCATCGCGCGGCCCCTGATCGAGTGTGTCGACCATGATGGGGCCACGCCATGCGCCGAGTCGCCCCTCGGCGGGGAGCGTGTCACGCCAGGCGGCCGCGAGATGCACACGCCCGCCGCTCGCCCGCGTCCACCACACCGCCACCCGACCGCGCTGCGGTGCCGGCTCGATGCGCAACGACCGTGCACACCGCTGCGGGTCGAGCGGCTGCTCCGCACTCCCCAGTTCGGTGAGGGGAGCGGGGGCCATCTGCATGGCGGGGAGACTGGCCGACGCCGTCAGCCGCACGCGCGACTCGGGCATGGCCTCGAGCACCCCCTGCAGCAGCGACACCCCACCGGCCTCACGCAGCTGATCCTGCGTGAGGAGGTATGCCGCCGTGGGCGTCCCCTCGACGAGGGCGGAGTCGTACTGAACGAAGGGAGGATACGCGAGTGGCGAGGGCATGGTGGTGCGAACCGGTTCGCCGTCCACCCAGCGGGCCACGGGCTCTTCGCAGGCGCTGACGCCGGCAACCAGTGCCAGAGCGCCCACCGCGCGCGTGGGGTGCCACCGGAGTGTCCGCCGCTCGGGCGTCGCGGAAGTAGCCGTCTGATGCATGCGCGAAGGGTACTGCAAGTTCTGCGCGATGGTAGCTTTCAGCTTCCCTTCCCCGTCCTTCGGAGACCTCCCTGATGTCCTTTGCAGCCTTCGACGGTACGCGCCGCGTACCGCCAGCGGTCAACGAGCCGGTGCGCAGCTATGCGCCGGGCTCCCCGGAACGTGCGTCCCTGCAGCAGCGCCTCGAGGCAATGGCCGCCGAGCAGATCGAGATCCCCGTCGTGATCGGCGGCCGTCGTGTGCACACCGGCGACCTCGGCACGGTGACGATGCCGTGCGACCACCAGCATGTCCTCGCCACCTACCACAAGGCCACGCCGGAGCTGGTGCGCGAGGCGATCGCGGCCGCCGCCGAGGCCCGCAAGGAGTGGGCGAGCTGGCGCTGGGAGGACCGCGCCGCGGTCTTCCTGCGGGCGGCGGAGCTGCTCACCACCACGTGGCGCAACACGCTGCTGGCGTCGACGATGCTGGGACAGGCGAAGACGGTGCATCAGGCCGAAATCGATGCGACCTGCGAGCTGATCGACTTCTGGCGCTTCAACGTGCAGTTCGCGCAGGAGCTGTACGCGGAGCAGCCGATCAGCGACCACACCATGTGGAACCAGCTCGACTATCGCCCGCTCGAGGGGTTCGTGTATGCGGTCACGCCGTTCAACTTCACCGCGATCGGCGGCAACCTGCCGGGCGCTCCGGCGCTCATGGGCAACGTCGTGCTCTGGAAGCCGTCGGCGACGGCGCTCCTCTCGAGCTGGTACACCTACCAACTGCTCGAGGAAGCCGGTCTCCCCAAGGGCGTGATCAACTTCATCCCCGGCGACGCGGCGATGATCTCCGACATCGCCCTCACGCACCGTGATCTTGCCGGCGTGCACTTCACCGGCTCCACCGGCGTCTTCAACAGCATGTGGGAGACGATCGGCAAGAACATGAACAAGTACCGCTCGTATCCGCGCATCGTGGGCGAGACGGGTGGCAAGGACTTCATCGTGGCGCACCCGAGCGCCGACCCGCAGGCACTGGCGGTGGGCATGGTACGCGGCGCGTTCGAGTACCAGGGGCAGAAGTGCTCGGCGGCGAGCCGCGCGTACATCCCGGCGTCGCTGTGGCCCGCGGTGAAGGAGAAGTGCGTGGCGATGATGGCGGAGATGAAGCAGGGGGATACGCGCGACTTCTCCAACTTCGTGGCGGCGGTGATCGACGAACGCGCCTTCACCCGTCTCGCGAAGGCGATCGACGACGCCAAGGAGAACGCGACGATCGTAGCCGGCGGCGGCTACGACAAGTCGAAGGGGTGGTTCATCCAGCCCACGATCGTGGAAACGAAGGACCCGAACTATCGCTCGCTGTGCGAGGAACTGTTCGGGCCGCTCCTCACGGTGTACGTGTACGACGATGCCCAGTGGATCGAGACGCTGCAGCTGGTGGACGGCACCTCGCCGTATGCGCTGACGGGCGCGGTCTTCTCGCGCGATCGCCAGGGGGTGCGCGAAGCGATGGCGCATCTGCGCAACGCGGCAGGCAACTTCTACGTGAACGACAAGCCGACCGGCGCCGTGGTGGGGCAGCAGCCCTTCGGTGGCGCGCGCGGCTCGGGCACGAACGACAAGGCCGGCTCGAAGTCGAACCTGATGCGCTGGGTGAGCACGCGGACGGTGAAGGAAACGTTCTCGTCGCCGCTGGACTGGCGGTACCCGTTCCTCGGATGAGGTGTGCGGGCCGGCCTTTGGCCGGCCCGCTTTGTTTGCATGGCAGGGGGGGAGGAAGAAGGCGATCAGGGGGACGGGGTACGGCTTCCTCGTTCCCCCTGAGTACCTTCCACCTGCTCCCTCCGTTGTCATGAAAGGGGCGCGCGAAGCGCGCCCCTACCACCCTCCCATGCGCACCATCCGCTACGTCACCACCGACGTCTTCACGTCGCAGCCGTTCTCGGGCAATCAGCTCGCCGTGGTGTTCGGCGCGGAGGGGCTGTCCACGGATACGCTGCAGGCCATTACGCGGGAGTTCAATTACTCCGAGACCACGTTCGTCTTCGCACCGGAGTCGGCGGGCACCACGCGGCGCGTACGCATCTTCACACCGGGGATGGAAGTGCCGTTCGCCGGACACCCCACTATCGGCACGGCGCACGTGTTGGTGGCCACGGGCGAGGTGAAGCCGTCTGCCGAGGAAATCGCGGCGGGGGAAATGACGGTGGTGCTCGGGGAAAACGTGGGACCGGTGCCGGTCCGTCTGCGACTCGATCAGGGCGTGCCGTCGTGGGCCCAGCTCACCACGGCGCTGTTGCCGGAGGAGCGGGTGGAGGTCGCCGACCGCGACGCGATCGCGCACATGCTCTCGCTCGAGGTGACCGACCTGCTGGACGGCGACTACGCCCCCACCGGCGTGAGCTGCGGCTTGCCCTTTCAGATGATTCCGCTTGCCAGTGTCGACGCGGTGTCGCGCGCGCGGCTGCGTGTGGATGCCTGGGAGCGCGTACTCGGTGGGAAATGGGCGGAGTGGCCCATGGTGTTCGCAATGACCGGTGGCACCGACCACGGTGATCTCGCCGACCACGTGCGGGGCTGCGATATCCGCGCCCGCGTGTTCGTGCCCAGCGGCGGCGTGCCGGAAGATCCGGCGACCGGCTCAGCCAACGCCGCGCTGGCGGGCTACCTCGCGGCGCGCACCCCACGTGACGGGCGGCTGCGCTGGGACGTGGCGCAAGGCGTGGAGATGGGGCGGCCGAGCCGTCTGTCGATCGAGGCGCACAAGACCGGCGGCGTGATCGAGGCGATTCGCGTGGGCGGCGCCAGTGTGGTCATGGCCGAAGGAACGATGGCGATCCCGGCGCACGAGTAGTGCGCACGGTGCACCCCGTGGCTCCGCTCAGCGCGAAGCCGCGGGGTGTTCGTCCGTCTGGCGCAGCTTGAGCGCATCGAGCCCGCGTGACCAGAGGACCACCCGATTGCGGCCACTCCGCTTGGCCGCATAGAGCGCCTCGTCGGCGCGCGCCCGGAGATCCTCGGCGATGCTCTCGTTGGGAACGGTATCGGCCACCACGCCCACGCTCACGGTGAGCTTGATGCGCGGCCCGTCATCCACGAACAACCGACGACGGAATGCCTCCACCACGCGCATTGCCAGATTCTGCGCACCGTCCATGGACGTGCTGGGTGCGAGGATCATGAACTCCTCACCACCGGTGCGTGCCACCACGTCGTCGGCCCGCGCATTGGCCCGCAGCAGCTCTCCGACTTCAGCAATGACCTTGTCGCCCACGAGATGGCCATGCGTGTCATTGACCTGCTTGAAGTGATCGAGGTCGATGGCGAGCAACGCCACATCGGTCTGTGCGCGAGTGGCGCGCGCGAGCTCACGGCGAAACTGCTGTTCGAAACCACGCCGGTTGAAGCACCCTGAGAGGGTGTCGGTGAGGACGATGCTGGCCAGCTGTGTGCGCATCCGGTTGTAGGCGCGCCCCACACTCGTGATCGCATCGGGACGCCGGTCGGCAGCCACGTCGTAGCTGTTGCTGAAGTCCCCTTCTTCGGCCCGCGCGAAGATCGTGACGAGGGTGTCCAGACGCTCCTGCAGATTGCTCTGCACACGGGTAAGCAGCAGCGCACCGGCGCCGAAGATCGTGAGCGTCGTCCAGACCCCGGACCACGGGACCGGCGCGCCATGTCGCATCGCCACGTCATTGAGCAGCAGATACGCCACCGCCGTCGCGGCCAGCATGAGCAGCGCCGGTGCCCGTCCGAAGTACACGTGGGTGATCTGGAGCGACACGAAGGCGATGAAGAGCCCCAGGTGATACTGCGTGTGGTCGGTGAGCAGGAACACCAGCCAGAACACCACCGCCAGATCGGCGGCGATCATCAGCGTGGAGAGCGTGCGATCGGCCGTGCGCGTACGCTGGATCACGGCGCGGATGACGAGCACCAGCACCGCGTAGGTGATGGTGACGAACCCCAGCATCCAGAACGCCCGATCAGGTCCGATTGCCGCATCGGCAACGGGCGACAGCCGCAGACTCCCCACCACCCGAAGCGCCACCGTGGCCATGACGGCCACGATCGCCAGCACCAGGCGATATCCTGTCTGCCAGATCAGAATGTCCGCGGTGGCGGCTTCGGTACGGGAGCGCTCGATCTCCATGAGCCAATCGTACCCCAAAGCCCTGTGAAGGCAAGCAACGGAACGGGTGGCCATGTCAAACGGTTCGTCCAGGATACCCTCATCCCGGCCCGCCCATGACTGCGCACCTCGCCAGCGGCTCTCTCTTCGACGACGAAGCAGGCTCTCCTTATGCTCCGCGCGATGCCTGCGGGGTGGGGTTCATTGCCCGGCAGAGCGGTGAACGCACCCACGAGGTGGTGAGCCTCGCGCTCGAGGCGGCGGCGCGTCTGGCGCACCGTGGCGCCACGGCGACCGACAGCTCCGCCGACGGCGCCGGGCTCCTCGCGCAGATTCCGCGGCGCCTGTTCATACTCGCGGCGTCACGACTCGGGCTGCACCTGCCGGCCGATACCGCCATTGGCGTGGGCATGTGCTTCCTCCCCACCGAACCACAGGCGCTCGACCAGGCCATGGCGCTGGTGACCGATGTGCTGCTGGGCGACGGCATTCCGGTGCTGGGATGGCGCGAAGTGCCCGTCTGCCCGGAGGTCCTCGGCCCGTCGGCGCGGAGCGCGATGCCCACGATCCGGCAGGTGCTGGTGGGCCGACCCGCGGGGAGCGATGACGACAGTTGGGAACGTCAGCTCTACCTGGCCCGTCGCGAGATGGAGCACCGTGCTGCGGCCCGTGGACTCGAGCCGTTCTACATCTGCTCGCTCTCCTGTCGCACCGTGGTCTACAAAGGGTTGCTCACCGGCGGACAACTGGGCGACTTCTTCCCCGACCTGCGCGATCCGGCGTTCGAGTCGGCCATCGCCGTGTTCCATGAGCGCTACGCCACCAACACGATGCCCCGGTGGGAGCTGGCCCAGCCATTCCGCATGCTTGCCCACAACGGAGAAATCAATACGCTCTGGGGCAATCGCAACGGCATGGCCATGCGCGGCACGTTGCTCGATGCGCCTGCCTTCGGTGACAAGGCCGATCGCGTGCGTGATCCTATTCGTCCGCGCGGCAGCGACTCGGGCAGTCTCGACAATGCACTCGAGCTGCTGGCGCGCGCCGGCCGGTCGCCGGTACACGCCACGATGATGCTGGTACCGCAGGCGTGGGAAAAGTTTCCCGATGTCGAGCCGGCGGTGAAGGCGTTCTACGAGTACCACCAGTGCGTGATCGAACCATGGGATGGGCCGGCAGCCCTTGCCTTCAGTGATGGCGTGACCGTGGCGGTCTCCCTCGACCGCAACGGCCTGCGCCCCTGCCGCTACAAGATCCGCGCCGATGGCATGGTGGTGGCCGGCTCCGAAGTGGGGATCGTGGACTTCGATCCGCGTGATGTGGTGGAAACGGGGAAGCTCGGTCCCGGTGGGGTGTTCCTCGTGGACACGGCAGGCAAGCGCATCGTGCGCAACATGGCCGCCAAGCGCGAGGTGGCCACGCGCCGGCCCTACGCCAAGTGGATCGCGCAGCACATGTCCACGCTTCCCACAAGCGATGGTGCGGAGCCGTTGGTGCGCTCGAGCGATCAGCTGCGGGCCACGCAGATGGCCTTCGGCTACGGACACGAGGACCTGCGCATGGTGCTCGAGCCCATGGCGTCCACCGCCGCCGAAGTGGTGTGGAGCATGGGAGACGATGCCCCGCTCGCCGTACTGTCACCGAGCACCCCGCCGCTGTACGCGTTCTTCCGTCAGCGGTTCGCGCAGGTCACCAATCCGCCCATGGACTCCCTGCGCGAGAGCATGGTGATGTCGCTGCGCATGCACCTGGGGCGCCGCGGTTCGCCGCTCGTGGAGAAGCCGGCCTACGCCCGCATGCTGCGCATCGAACACCCGGTGCTGCTCCCCGACGAAATGGCGGCGCTGCGCACCTTTCCGCAGTTGCCATGCGCCACGCTCGATGCCACCTACAATGCGCGCTCCCGTTCGGAAGCGCTCGAGGCGGCGCTCGACTCTCTCTGCCGTCGAGCCGAAGTGGCCGCGCGCAAGGGGGCACGACTGCTGGTGATCAGCGATCGCAAGGTGAGTGCGGATCGTGCGCCCATTCCGGCCCTGCTGGCACTCGGCGCCGTACGACAGCATCTCGTGCGCACCGGGCTGCGCGCACGCGTGGGGCTCGTGGTGGAAGTGGGCGATGCAATCGAACAGCACCACATGGCCACACTCTTCGGGTATGGCGCCGAAGCGGTGTATCCGTGGCTCGCCATGGAGACGGTCGCGACGCTCTTCTCCGAGGCGCACGGCAAGGCCGACGCCGATCCCGAACGCCCCGGTCCGGCCCTCGCGCAATCGCGATACCGGGCGGCAGTCGAAAAGGGACTGCTGAAGGTCCTCGCGAAGATGGGCATCTCCACGCTGTCGTCCTATTGCGGCGCGCAGACCTTCGATGCCCTCGGGCTCGGTTCCGACGTGATCGATCGCTGCTTCGCGGGAACCGCGTCGCCCATGGGGGGACTCTCCCTCCGTGAGCTCAGTGAAGACGTGCTGCAGCGTCATCGGCGCGCCTTCACCGCCGATGGGGCACCACATGCGGTGCTTCCGGACTACGGGCGCGTCCGCTTCCGCAAGGACGGCGAGCAGCATGGCTGGGCGCCGCAGACGGTGCTTGCCCTGCAGCAGTCCGTGGGAAGCGCACGGGCCTCGCGCGCCGGCAGCAACCCGGACGACGCATGGCGCACCTTTGCGGAACGCGCCAGCGGCGGCGCACCGACGACCGTGCGTGACCTGCTCGCGATCCGTGCCGGCGTCTCCGTGCCCATTGAGGAAGTGGAACCCATGGAAGCGATCCGGGCACGCTTCATCTCGAGTGCCATGTCCCTCGGTGCCCTGTCGCCCGAGGCACACGAAACGCTCACGGTCGCGATGAACCGCATGCAGGCCCGCTCCAACTCCGGCGAGGGGGGTGAGGATCCGGCGTTCTATCGCGACACCGGCCCGGATCGCCGCGACAGTCGTATCAAGCAGGTGGCGTCGGCGCGGTTCGGGGTGACCACGGAGTATCTCGCGCGGGCCGAAGAACTCGAAATCAAGATCGTCCAGGGCGCCAAGCCCGGTGAAGGCGGACAGCTTCCCGGTCACAAGGTCACCGATCTCATCGCGCGCCTGCGCCACAGCACGCCGGGCGTGGGGCTGATCTCGCCGCCGCCGCATCACGACATCTACAGCATCGAGGATCTCGCCCAGCTCGTGCACGATCTCAAGACCGTCAATCCGCGTGCCCGAATCGGTGTGAAGCTCGTGGCGGAAAGCGGTGTGGGGACCGTGGCAGCAGGCGTGGCGAAGGCCTTTGCCGACTATGTGCTCATCGCCGGCCACAACGGTGGCACGGGCGCGTCGCCACTCTCGAGCATCAAGCACGCCGGCTCACCGTGGGAGCTCGGCCTCGCGGAAGCGCAGCAGGTCCTCGTGGCGAACGGCCTGCGCCACCGGGTGGAAGTGCGCGTGGACGGCGGACTGCGTACCGCCCGCGACGTGATCATCGCCGCACTGCTCGGTGCGGAGTCGTACGGCTTCGGTACGGCGCCGCTGGTGGCGATGGGGTGTGACATGGCGCGCCAGTGCCATCTCAATACCTGCCCGACCGGCATCGCCACGCAGCGCGAAGATCTGCGCGCCAAGTTTCGAGGCACGCCGGAACAGGTGATCGCGTACTTCTCACGCATCGCGGAGGACGTCCGCACCGAGCTCGCCCTCATGGGCGCACGCTCTCTCGGGGAAATCATCGGGCAGGTCGAGCGACTCCAGCGTGCCGAGCGCCCCGAACTGCCGCGCTCCACGATGCTGGATCTGTCACTCGTACTGGGAGCACCACGTCGTCACGACGAGTCGCGGCTGCGCACCGTGACGCGCAACGAACGCCCCGGTGTGCAGGAGCTCGACAGCCGTATCCTCCTCGACGCAGCGGAGACCATCGCGAACGGCGAGCCGTTCACCGGGGCGTACGAGATACGCAATCATCATCTCACCACCGGTGCGCGTGTGGCGGGGGCGTTGGCCGAGCGCTTCGGTGACGCGGGGCTGCCTGTGGGCACGCTGGAGCTCAACTTCAGCGGTAGTGCGGGCCAGAGTTTCGGTGCGTTCGGTCTGCGTGGCATGCGCTTCACCCTCGAGGGCGAAGCGAACGACTATGTGGGGAAGGGGCTCAACGGCGCGGAGATCACGGTGAAGCCGTTCCGCAACGCCCGCTATCGCGGAGCGAGCCACCTCAACATGATTCTCGGCAATACCGTGCTCTACGGCGCCACCGACGGACTGCTGCTGGCATCCGGGCAGGCGGGGGATCGCTTTGCCGTACGCAACTCGGGGGCGTGCGCCGTGGTGGAGGGCGTGGGCAATCATGCGTGCGAGTACATGACGGGAGGCATCGTGACCGTTCTGGGGCGCGCCGGCCGCAACTTCGGCGCCGGCATGTCCAACGGAGTGGCGTACGTGTTCGATGAATCGGAAACGTTCGCCGGACGCCTCAATCACGAGATGGTGCTGCTGGCCGATATCGATGCCGACGATACGGCGCTCCTCACGCAGCTGCTGCGGCTGCACATCACCCGCACCGGCAGCGCGCGAGCACGCTGGCTCCTCGACGATTGGGACCACCAGCACAGTCGCTGGCGCAAGGTGAAGCCGCGCGGATCGGCCGAGCATGTGGCGCGCATCCGTGACACGTGGGCGGAGCGGCTCGCGGCGCTGAGCGGCCAGCCCTTACCGGTGGGGTAAGGTCAACCGCCGAGCACGGACTGGGCGCGTTCACGCACGACGCTGTGCTCGTCGGTTGCCAGCCGGCGCAGCACGGCATCGGCGTCCGGACGGTGACCGGCGCCTAGAGCACCGATTGCAGCCAGCCGGATCTGGAGGTCCTCGAGCGAGCGGGAGCGTTCGGCGGTCAGCTCGATGAGCTTCTCACGGGCCCGCGGGGTGTGCACGTTCGCAAGCGCGGCAATCACTTCGAGTTGGTACTCGAGCGTACTCTCCTCCTGCACCGCCAGCATCATGCGATCGGCGAGCGGGTCGGCATCGGGAGCGGCGAAGACGATCGACAGGGCACGATTGCGCACGTCGGGCACCGCGTCGAAAAGGACGGATTCGAGGCGCGCCATGGCGGCGGGTCCGCCGATCTGCCCGAGAGCCACGACGGCGGCCACCCGTACGCGGGTATCGCCGTGTCGAAGCAGCCGTGAGAGCTCCGGAATGGCCTGCTGGTTCTTGGACTGTCCCAGCAAGCCCGCGGCATTGCGCGCCACATACCAGGTGGCGTGCGACGCATACTGCTGCGCGACCGGTACGATCGCGGGGAGCGATGCCGCGAGGTCGTAGAGAAAGCGTCGGTCAGCCACTTCGGTGGCGGCAATGAGCTGATCGAAAACCGCGCGGGCCCCCGCGTTCCCCCCGCGCACGAGCAGCGCATGTACCACGTCGTATTCGGCTTTCTGCTCGAGGAGCTGCTCGACCACGAGCTGCAACGCATTGGCCGTGGCGTGATCGACCTGCGACGTGGGGTGCGAGCGGACGGCGCCCTGCGAGAACGGTACGACCGGCTCCGCTGCCGGCGGTTCGATCGCGCGCATGCCATGCATACCAGCAGGCGTGGGACGCAGCGTGGCGCCGAATGCACGCAGTCGCACATTCCAGATCGAGAGGGCCTCGGCCGTATCGACGATGGCGCCGCGTACAGAGGACGGCGGCGCCATCAGAATCCCGCCAAGCTTGAGAAACTCCGCGTCGGTCACGGTGCTGGCGATATCGATCGCTTCGATGCCGTGAGCCTGCATCACCTCATTGAGCAACCGGGCACCGGGCGCCGCGGCCTCGACGCGCTGTGCATCGTGCAACACCGCAGTCGTGATGGTCACGCTACCCACGTGCGCCAGCGTAGACAGCCGCTGGACACTGCTCATGATGTCAGTGGTCGCCGCACCTGCGCGCAACTGCTCGAGCAGCATGGCGAGCGCGGCGACGTACACTATTTCGAGACGCAGAAAAGCTCCGATCGCGAGTCATCTTCAAGTTGAGATGACCGGCGAACCCACGCCAGAGACTGATGGAGGAATTTTCCGATATGGTGTGCGCGATCAGAGTGGCGCTTCGAGATACAGATCAGTCCGCCATCCCTTGAATGGGTAGAGCCCTCGTGCCACATCGAGCCGGAAGAGCCCATCGAGGAAGCCGAGGCCCATGCCGGCACCGCGCTGCGGCTGGATCTGCCCGAAGCGCTTGCGGCTCCCCGCCCACCCCACATCGAAAAACGCCACGGGGCGTACGGCCCCCGAGCGCGTCCCCACCTCGGCACGCGAGAACCAGAAGGCATCGCCCTGCTGCGTTCCGGGCAACTGCCCCCGCACCGTGCGCAATCCGCCGATCGCGTAGCCGCGCTGGAACGGCACACGGCCCATCGAACTACCGATTGATCCCGTCACGGCGGCGGAGAACCGACCCAGCGGGCGAGAGACCGTGCTTTCGAATGAACCACGCGCGTATTCGAACGTACCGGTCGCGGCTTCAGTGCGTGCGATACCGGTGAGCCGTAGTCCGCGCGGACGCTCCACGAGCAGGCGCGACCAGCTGGCGTTCACGCCCGCGAACGAGCCGGGTTCGGCGAGCAGATTCTCGCGGAAGCGGCCGCCGCTGAACAGTCGTGCCAGCGAGAAGGTATTGACCACATTGCTGTCACCGGCGGTCCACTGGCGTTCCACGAACATGCGGTACTCGAGCGCGCCGCGGCGCTGCTCCCGGCGCTCGCCGAGTTCGAAACCGTACGCGCGGTAGTAGAAGCCTTCGTCACGCCCGTACAGGAGCGCGGGGAGCGACGGGCCAAGGGTGAGGGCTCCCGCCCATTCCGGGTTCACCGCGTTGAGGCGGTGGTACACGGCGGCGGTGACCGTACGAGCGCCATTGCTCCGCATGAGCGCAAGCTCGCCGTTGGCATGGAGATCCGCGTGCCCAATGCGCCCGACCCCTCGCAGGGTGTAACCGGCCCCCAGCACCTGCTTCACTTCCACACCGGCGGACAGTCCCTCTACGCGGTTGTATCGGAACAGGTCGGAGCCTGTGCGTATCGTGGGGAGCTGCGGCGCCCAGGGTACCTGCAATCCCATGGTGAGCGCATTCGCCAGCTGCTCGGCGCTGCGCAGATCGAAGAGGTCCTCGTCGGAAGCTGTTTCCGTGGGGAGCGCAGCAGACGTGGCGAGGCGGTCCATGTTGCAGGGCATGTCGTACGCCACCCGCAGCGTGCGGTCGAAGCGTTCTTCGACCTTCGCCCACGTGGTGTCGGTGCGGCATTGGACCACTTTACCGGGGCCGTACCGCCGCCGCTCAAGAGAATCGCGTCTCGCCGAGTCGGCGGGAGGGCGGCGGGTCGGCCCTGCCGAAACGCTGACCTCCACGCCGTTATCGAGGTCGATATCGGTGGAATCCCTGCCGGGGCCCGCCTCGAACCGATTGCGGGCGGGGGGAATGGCCGCCAGGGTGAAGTCGCCGTCCACATCTTCGTACGAGAACTTCTCGTCGAGACGAAACGGAATCCGCATGAACATGACGTCGGCACTGGCCGTGGCGCTGTGCGCACGGGGCAGCCAGAACTTGCCCTTGTACAGCGCGTACTCCACGGTGATGGCATCGAGCTTGGCACGCATGGGGCGCATGGTGGCGGTAACCCACGCCGGGGGCTCGTCATCGTCCATGCTGACGCCATTGCGGGCAGCCTCCTTGAGGCGCGCACGCTCCACGCTGTCCTTCACGTACGTCTCGCGAGGCAACCGGGCGCGCATGATGGAATCGCGGACGGGATCGAGTGAGGCATTCTCGAGGATGTCCTTTTTCGTCTCCTCGCTGGCAACGCCCCAGATGTCGATGTCGGTGGCCAGACGATACGCGGCGCGCACGAGCTGTCCGCCGTCGCGATCGAACCAGAACGACCCGACGAACGTGCGCCAATCCGGCTTGCGGGCGGTGATGCGCAGTTCGCGCAGGTGAATCACGCGACCATCGGGGAGGGTGATGCTGGCCGAGTCGCCGGTGTCGTAGCGGTACCAGCGCTCTGCCCCTCGTGCGAGCGGGTGAATGATGTCGCGGTCGTCCACCTCGGTCTTCACACGCCCGAAATCCGACGAGGGAAACCACAGCTGCTCCCGCCCCGGGAAGTAGGGGATGCTGACCGCCGAGACGAAGTCGCCGGCCACCTCGCTGGCCATGGGCACCGTCATGCGCGATCCCACGGGGCGCACGCGCACGCCCACGTCACGGCGCCACGAGATCTCGGCAACGTTGTCGCCGCGGAAGAGCAGCTTCTCCAAGCCGAGCCGGCGTGCCCCAAGGTGGACCGACATGCGCTGCGTGGTGGTGGCCCGATACGCGCGCAGGGAGCTATCCTGCTGCTCACGTGCCTGCCGTGCGCGCTCGAAGACCGTACGGGCCTCAGGGCTGCCGAAGGCGGTGTTGGACGCCTCGGCCACGAGCGCGGCACGCGTGGCGCTGTCACCGCCCAGACGGCGCCGGTTGACCGCACGCGCATCCCGCGCCGCGTCCCGGATCGCACGACGCTCCTGTGCCGTCATCGTGTCGCGTACGGGCTTTCCGACCGTATCACGCGTGGCCGAACGGCCCGAACTGCGTGAGCCGCTCCCCTGCGCCGCCGAGATGGCGGGGACGAGAACCGCGAGGAGGAGCGAACCGGAGGCAAGCAGTCGGCGCATATGCGTTGAATCTGGGGCCGGAATCACACTGGATGGCAAAAGGACCGTCGGGTTCCCGTACGTGAGGTCCGCCCGAGCGGTTTCCGCCGTCGAAACGTAACTTCGGGCAGTTGGACCCCGGCCCGATGCCATTCGTTTCAGGAGACCTTTCGTGCGCTTCCCCCCCCAGCTGTCCCGATCGATCCTTGGTGTATCCGCAGCGGCCGTCGTCGCCGCCGCGGCCGGCCTGCCCGCGTCCGTGTGGGCGCAGGAGGCCACGACTGCCTCCCAGCCGGCGGCCGCGGCAGACCCGCGCCTCGCCAAGCTCAAGGATGAGGCGCTGCAGATGGTGCAGGCCCGCTCCAAGCAGGTGCAGGAAATCGTGGATATGCTCTTCTCCTTCCAGGAACTGGGCTTCCAGGAGTGGGAGTCGCAGAAGTACCTGACCACGCTGCTCGAAAAAGAAGGCTTCAAGATCGAGAAGGGGGTCGCCGGCATTCCCACGGCGTGGACGGCCAAGTGGAGCTATGGCACCGGCAAACCGGAGATTTCGCTGGGCTCCGACGTGGACGGCATCCCGCAGGCGAGCAACAAGCCCGGGGTGGGATACAAGGACCCCATGGTCGTGCAGGGTCCCGGGCACGGCGAGGGCCACAATGCCGGACAGGCCTTGAACGTGGTGGCCGCGATCGTCGTGAAGCAGCTCATGCAGCGCGACAAGATCAACGGTACGCTGCTGCTCTGGCCCGGCATCGCCGAAGAGCAGATGGCGGGCAAAGCCTTCCTCGTGCGCGCCGGCGTCTTCAAGAACACCGACGTCACGCTCTTCACGCACGTGAGCAACGACCTTGGCGTGCAGTGGGGCGCGAGCGGATCGAGCGCCCTGATCTCGGCCGAGTTCCGCTTCAAGGGCTCGAGTGCGCACGCGGCCGGCGCGCCGTGGCGTGGCCAGTCGGCGCTCGACGCCGTGATGCTCATGGCACAGGGATGGGAGTTTCGCCGTGAGCACCTGCGCCTTCAGCAGCGCTCGCACTATGTGATCAAGGACGGCGGCGACCAGCCCAACGTCGTGCCGCCCACCGCGAGCGTCTGGTTCTACTTCCGTGAGCAGGACTACCCGCGCACGATGGAGCTCTTCGAGACGGGCAAGCGGATCGCGCAGGGCGCCGCAATGATGACCGACACCAAGCTCGACACGGTGATGATTCTCGGGTCGGGATGGTCCGCGCACTTCAGCAAGCCGATTGCCGAAGCGATGCACCAGAACATCCAGACCGTCGGCATGCCGACGTGGGACGACAAGGACCAGACGCTCGCCAAGGGGATTCAGCGCGAGCTTGGCCAGCCCGATTTCGGGCTGTCGAGTGAAGTGAACAAGCAACTTCGCGGGTCCGAAACGCCGCAGAACTGGATGGGTGGCGGCTCCGACGACATCGGCGACATTGCGTGGAACGTGCCCACCGTCACGCTGCGCTTCCCGTCGAACATTCCGTCGCTACCCGGACACAACTGGGCCAACGCCATTTCGATGGCCACGCCGATCGCACACAAGGGCGCACTCGCCGGCGCGAAGGTGCAGGCACTCACCCTGCTCGACATCCTTCTCACGCCCAAGGTCGTGTCGGATGCATGGGACTACTTCAAGAACGTGCAGACGAAGAACGTGAAGTATCAGCCGTTCATTCGTCCGTCCGATCAGCCGCCGATCTGGCTCAATGCCGACATCATGGCGAAGTACAAGCCGCAACTGCAGAAGTTCTACTACGATCCGAGCAAGTACAAGACGTATCTCGAGCAGCTCGGCATCGAGTATCCCACGGTGCGTCCGATCGAGGCAAAGCCGAAGGGAGACAATCTGTGAGCCTCCGATCCCGGATCCTGACGGCCGCCTTTGCGGCGGCCGTCGTTCCCGCGATGAGCGCCGCGCAGCCGGCGATCACCGACGCGGCGCTCGCGGCCGAAATCGAGAAGCGCACGGCAGCCATCACCGACAAGGTGACGGCCTGGCGTCACGACATTCACCAGCACCCTGAGCTGGGCTATCAGGAGAAGCGTACGGCCGCGCTCGTCGCTGCGCACCTCAAGTCCCTGGGTATCGAGGTGCAGGAGAACGTGGGTGGCATCCCCGGCGTCGTGGGGATTCTCAAGGGCGGCAAGCCGGGCCCCACCGTGGCGCTGCGCGCCGACATGGATGCCCTGCCGGTCACGGAGCTCGTGGACGTGCCGTTCAAGAGCACGGTACGTACGGTGTACAACGGCGTGGAAACGGGTGTGATGCACGCCTGCGGGCACGACATGCACACCGCCATGCTCATGGGCACGGCCGAAGTGCTCGCCGGACTGCGGGCGAAACTCCCGGGCACGGTCAAGTTTCTCTTTCAGCCGGCCGAGGAAGTACCGCCACGTGGCGGCGCACTGCCGATGATCGAAGCCGGCGTGATGAACGGTGTGGACGGGGTATTCGGGCTGCACGTGGGCCCGGGGCCTTCCGGCGCGATGAGCTACCGCGGCGGGTCGATCAGTGCGTCGGCGGATACCTGGAAGATGATCATCCGCGGCAAGCAGGGGCACGGCGCATTTCCGTCGACAGCCGTGGATCCGATCGTGGTGAGCGCCGAGATCGTCACCGCGCTCCAGACCATCGTGTCACGCTCGCTCGATCTCACCGCCGGACCGGCGGTGGTGACGGTGGGCGCCATTCATGGCGGCCTGCGCGAGAACATCATCCCCGACTCGGTGTGGATGATCGGGACGATTCGCACCTTCGACCCCAAGTCGCGGCAGATCGTGGCCGAACGCATGAAGACGCTGGCGCAGAAGATCGCGGAAGCCCACGGTGCGAAGGCCGAGGTGGACGTCACGCTCGGTTACGGCAGCACGATCAACAATGCCGGCATGGTCACGAAGTTCGCGCCCACGCTGAAAAAGGTGGGCACGCCTGCCGGGGTGTTCGAGAACAAGGCCGGGACGATGGCGGGCGAGGACTTCTCGCGGTTTGCCGACAAGGCTCCCGGATTCTTCTTCAATCTGTCGGTCACGCCGGCCAATGTGGATCTGTTCAATGTGGCCAGTAATCACTCGCCACTCTTCCAGGGCGACGACAAGGCGCTGCCCGTGGGCGTGCGCGCGATGAGCACGCTCGCCGTGGAGTTTCTGGTGTCCGGGGGCGTGCCGCGCGTACCCTGAGCGCGACTAGACACCCTGTCGGTCCGGCGCCGCGGTGACAGCGGCGCCGGCTCGGCAGAGTGCCTGACCTGCTACGCCGCCTTGCGTTCCAATTGCGCCAGCGACTCGAGAAAGGCGAGCGCCTGCGCCCCACCCATGATCAACGGCGTGAACTCGGGCTTCCCCGAGTGCCGAATGACCAGCTCGCGCCGCAGCGCATTCACGTGGTTGTCGAGCCCCACGAGCTTCATCGACCAGTCGTGGAAGCTACGGGACGCAATGCGACCGTACCGGAGAATCGTGCACTCCCGGTGTCTCGGGTCGGTCACGATGTGGTTGTACAGGCGATTCACCACGTCGCGGTCGCCCTCGAGCGCCTGAAGAAAGGCGCCATTGCCGAAGCAGAGAATACCGGTGATTCCCTGAGCGGCATTGTGCTCGCCGGCGGCACGGAGAATGGACGTAAGCGTCGCATACTCCAGATCCGACGTGGCGAGACTCGCGTAGATGAGGCGGGTCAGGTTCATGCTGTGTCAGTGTCGTCCGATTGCCGAAAGACTTGAGGACCAGACGTTCCGATTAAGGACAAATTGCATGAAACACCATTCATTTCGCATCGAATGGCTCAAGTCCCGTAATTCGTATGCCGACATTGGAATACACGCCTGCGAAGTCGCTGGTAGTAGGGCCACATGCCGTGGAATGGCATCTGAGAGGCACCGATGGACGACTTGCTTCGGGATTTTCTCACCGAAAGCTCTGAAAACCTCGCCAAGCTCGACAACGATCTCGTATCGCTCGAGCAGCACCCCGAAGAGACGAGTCGTCTCAACGGGATCTTTCGGACGATCCACACCATCAAGGGCACCTGTGGCTTCATCGGCCTGGTGCGCCTCGAAGGTATCGCGCACGCGGCCGAGAATGTGTTGGATGCGCTCCGAGCAGGACGCCTGACGGTCAGCTCCGCCGTCATCGGTGACGTCCTTGCCTCGGTCGACTGCATCAAGGCCATTCTCGAGCACCTCGAGCAGACGGAGATCGAGCCGGAAGGCGACGACACCGCGCTGATCCATCGCCTCGAACAGTGGCTGCCCGACCATAACAAGGTCGCCGCCGGCGATGCCGAGCCCTTCGTCATGCCGTTGCCCGTGATGCCACCGCCGGCTCCGGTAGCTGCCAGCGTCGAAGTCGCAAGCGCGGCCCCCAGCATCACCAGCACACCGGCTGCAGAGGCGCCCGCCGCTTCAAACAGCCTTGCCGCACCGCAGGACAAGAAACCGTGGGACGGCAACGAGCGCCGGAAGCGCGCCGATGAGGAGACGGCCCCAAGCGATAGTACGCTGCGCGTGGGTGTGGTGGTGCTCGATCAGTTGATGAACCTCGTAGGTGAGCTTGCCCTGAGCCGGAACCAGCTCCTGCAGCTGATGGGCGCTCAGGAAGACAGCGAGTTCGCCAAGCCGGTCCAACAGCTGAATCGCGTCACGACGGATCTGCTGGAAGCGGTGATGAAGACCCGCATGCAGCCGATCGCGAACGCCTGGACCAAGCTGCCGCGTATCATCCGCGATCTTTCGCAGGCCAGCGGCAAGCAGATTTCGCTGGAGTGCTACGGCGCGGAGACGGAACTGGATCGGCAGATCCTGCAGGCCATTCAGGATCCGCTCACGCACATGATCCGCAACTCCGCCGACCACGGAATCGAGTCCCCGGCCGTACGTCAGGCCAACGGGAAGGCCGAGGGCGGCGTGATCAAGCTCAGTGCCCGCCACGAAGGTGGGCACGTGGTGATCGAGATCGCCGATGATGGTGCCGGCATCGATCCGCTCAAGATCAAGCGCAAGGCGATCGAGCGCGGCCTCGTGCGCGCGGACCTCGCCGAGCAGATGTCGGATTCCCAGCTGCTCCGCTTCATCTTCGAACCCGGTTTCTCGACGGCCGAGCAGATCACGAACATCTCCGGCCGTGGCGTGGGGATGGACGTGGTGCGCAGCAACATCGAAGCGATCGGCGGCACGGTGGATCTGTCCTCGCAGATCGGACGTGGCACGACGATCCGCGTGAAGATTCCGCTCACCCTGGCCATCATTCAGGCGCTCCTCGTGGGCACCGCCGGCGAAACCTTCGCCGTACCGCAGATCGGCGTGGTGGAGCTGGTGCGCATCACCGAGGAACAGCGTCATCTGGTGGAGATCGTGCATGGCACCGAGTTCTACCGGCTGCGCGAATCCCTCTTGCCGCTGGTACGCCTCAACGATGTGCTGCGCCTCCCCGGCTCGGGCGAATGTGCGGACTGCAACATCGTGGTCTGCCAGCTCGGCGATGCCCGATTCGGCCTTGTGGTCGACGAAGTGTTCGACACGCAGGAGATCGTGGTGAAGCCGGTGGGTCGTCTCGTGAAGCATCTGAGCGCCTATGCGGGTTGCACCATCACCGGAGACGGCCGCGTGATCATGATCCTCGATACCACGGGGGTGGGTGCCATGGCCAACGTCGCCAACCGCACCGAACAGGTGGATGCCGCGGCTGCCGCGGCGCAGGCCCTCGCCACCGTCGAGGAAGATCCGACCGAAAGCGTGCTGCTCTTCGACGCCGGACTCCCGGCCCTGCTGGCTGTCCCGCTCTCGCGGGTGGCCCGTCTGGAGGAGTTCCCTGCCAGCGTGCTCGAGGAAGCCGGTGATCGCGTCCTCGTGCAGTATCGCGGCAGCCTGATGCCCATCCTTCCGGCACGGGCTGACATGGACATCCGCGCCATGTCGCCCCGGCCGGTGATCGTCTTCAACAACGGGGAGCAGTCGATCGGCATCGCCGTCGACGAGATCCGGGACATCGTGGAAGATCACGTGCAGCTGCAACGGGCCAGTTCCCGTGACGGCGTTCTGGGTGTGGCCGTGATTGCCGGACGCGCCACTGAAGTGGTCGATCTCGACTGGTACTTCCGGGAGGCGGGCGGCACCCGCCGCTCACCGGTCCTCACCCCCGCCATGGGCTCACCGAGGATCGCCGCATGACCACCAGCCAGCGCGTGGATGGTGCTGTCGGCACCATCTCCCCCGCAGAGTTCGTGACCTTCCGGCTCGAACATCAGTGGATCGGCATTCCGGTGATGACGGTGCAGGAGGTTCTCATGACGCACCGGATCGCGCGTGTACCCTTGGCGCAGGATGCCGTACCGGGGCTGCTCAACCTGCGTGGCCAGATCGTCACGGCCGTCGACCTCCGCAGCACCTTGCGTCTCACGCCCCGCAGCGAGGGCGACAGCTACATGAACGTGGTGGTGCGCCACGAGGGCGAACTGTTCGCCTTCATGGTGGACGATGTGGGCGACGTGGTTACGGTCGCCCCAGAGGCCATCGAAGCCCCACCCCCGACGCTCGATGAACGCTGGCGCCTCGCGACTTCCGGCATCGTGCGCCGCGAACGTGACCTGCTCGTCGTCATGAACGTCCCCGAATTAATCAAGCTCGAACAGATCGCTGTCTGATCTCGCAGTTCGCACGACCGCACAACCTCGGAGCCGACGCGGGCTCACCGGGACACCAGCGCCGCATCGCACTTCCCAACCGCTCGCCACCACCCCACTCCAGGGATGCCCCCAATGCCTTCGAATCGTACGTCCGCCTCGGCTTCATCGCGCAACAGCAAGAAGACTGCGCCCGTCAAGCGTTCCGGCGGACGGGCCGCCACCGCCGCGCCGGCCCGCCCGCGGCGTTCGGCCGCCGTCGTCGCCCCGCCGATCCCCGACACCTCCGAGATCGACACGTTCCGGGCGCTGTTCGCGGAGTACGAGTCGCAGATTCAGGCGATCCGCACGTCGATGGCGGTCATCGAGTTCGATCTCGACGGCACGGTCCTCACCGCCAACGACAATTTCCTCAGCGCCCTCGGCTACACCCTCGGCGAGATTCAGGGGAAGCACCACAGCCTGTTCGTGGATGAGAGCTATCGTACCAGCGAGGCGTACCGCGCCTTCTGGGCGAAGCTGCGGCGTGGAGAGTTCGATAGCGGCGAATACAAGCGGATCGGCAAGGGGGGACGCGAGGTGTGGATTCAGGCCTCGTACAACCCCGTACGCGACGGCGACGGCAACCTCGCGAAGGTCGTGAAGTATGCGCAGGACATCACCGCACGCAGCGAGCAGATGACCAACTTCGCCGGGCAGGTCGCGGCGATCAGCCGCTCCAATGCGGTGATCGAATTCGATCTGGACGGCACGATCCGCCATGCGAACGAGAACTTCCTGGCGGTGGTGGGCTACGAACTGCATGAGGTGCAGGGCAAGCACCATTCCATGTTCGTGGATGAAGCCTACCGCAACAGCACCGAGTACCGTGAGTTCTGGGCGAAGCTGGGGCGCGGGGAGTTCCACAGCGGCGAATACAAGCGCGTGGGGAAGAACGGGCGCACCATCCACATCAACGCCTCGTACAATCCCATCCGCGATCGCGACGGCCGGCTGATGAAGGTGGTGAAGTACGCCACCGACGCCAGCGAGGCGGTGCGGATGCGTGAGGAGATGGCCCTGTTCAAGCCGATGGTCGAGAACGCGAAGATCAACCTGATGCTGTGTGACCTCGACTACACCATCAAGTACATCAATCCGGCCTCGCTCGCCACACTCCGGAAGATCGAGCAGCACCTGCCGGTGAAGGCCGATCAGATCGTGGGCTCGAAGATCGACATCTTCCACAAGGATCCGGCGCATCAGCGGGCGATGCTCGCGACCGACCGCCACCTGCCGCACTCCGCCAAGATTCGCGTGGGGCCGGAGCATCTCGATCTCAATGCCGTCGCGATGTACAACAGCGAGGGCACCTACGTGGGACCGATGGTGAACTGGTCGATCATCACCCCACAGGTGAAGATGGCCGACGACTTCGAGTCGACCGTGGCCGCGATCGCCAGCGTCGTCAGCTCGTCCAGCACCGAGCTCGAGGCCAGCGCGCAGGGCATGGCGGCCTCGTCGGAGCAAACCTCGCGCCAGGCCCAGGCGGTCGCCGCCGCCTCGGAGCAGGCCACCCGCAACGTACAGACGGTGGCCAGCTCGGCCGAGGAGCTCACGGCCAGCATCCGTGAAATCGCGAGCCGCGTACAGGAAGCGTCGATGATCTCGCAGGTCGCCGTGAACAAGGCCGGTGAAACGACCGACACCATGGCACGCCTCGGCAACTCGAGCCAGGAGATCGGCCAGGTGGTCAAGGTGATCACCTCGATCGCGCAG
>CAZNZG010000023.1:0-11028 GCA_964577455.1 uncultured Gemmatimonas sp.
TACGGCTGGGACGAGGGGGCGTGGGCCAATCGCTATCCCGACAAGCGACTGCTTTCCGCCCGGGTGCCGGACCATCCCGTGGTACTGCGCAGCCTGCACGGCTTCGCCTCGTGGGCCAACGAGCGCGCGCTCGCCCTCGCGGGTATCACCCGCGACACACCGGCTCCTGCGGGTGGTGAGATCCGGAAGGATGCGACCGGTGAACCCACGGGGCTCGTACTCAATCGGGCCGTGCCGCTGCTGGACAACGCCGTACCGCGTCCGTCGCCCGCGCAACGTGATGCACAGGTGATGCGCGCCCTGCACGTGATGGCGCGCGCCGGCTACACCGGCGTGCACGAGGCCGGCGTGGCCCCCGACGTCATGGAGAGCTTCGAGCGCTTGGCGGAGCGCGACTCCCTGCCACTCCGCGTCTACGCGATGCTGAGTGCGCGCGACTCGGCACTGATTCGCCGCTGGATCACGCGTGGGCCCTACACGTCGAGCAACGGCATGCTCGCAGTGCGCGCCGTCAAGGCGTACTACGATGGTGCGCTGGGCTCTCGGGGTGCGCAGTTGCTCGACGACTACGCCGATCATCCCGGACATCGTGGCGTCAGTGGTGGCAGCTACGGCTTCGATCAGCGTCTGGTCGCCGACATCATGAGCGCCGGCTTCCAGGTGGGGATCCATGCGATCGGCGATGCCGGCAACCGCGCCACGCTCGACTTCATCGACTCCGTCATGCAGGCAGCACCCAAGGCGCGCGCGCTGCGCCATCGCGTGGAGCATGCGCAGGTGGTATCGGCAGCAGACATCGCCCGGTTCGCCTCGCTCGGTGTGGTGGCTTCGGTGCAGCCGCCACACGCCGTGGAGGACAAGGGATGGGCGGAAACGCGTGTGGGGCCCACCCGTATCCAGGGAGCCTATGCCTGGCGCACGCTGCGGCAGGCTGGAGCGGCGCTGGTGTTCTCGTCGGACCTGCCTGGCTCCGACTGGAGCCCGTTTTACGGACTGCACTCCGCCATCACACGGCAGGACACCAGCGGCGCTCCGCCGGGTGGCTGGTTCCCGGCGCAGCGCATGTCGCCCGAGGAAGCGGTGCGCGGCTATAGCACCTGGAGTGCGTTCGCCGGATTTGATGAGGGGGAGGCCGGTGTGCTCGCGGTGGGCAAGCGCGCCGATTTCACCGTAATGACGGTGGATCCCTTCCGCGACACGCCGGCGTCCTTGCTGCGTGGCGAGATTGCCTTGACCGTTTCGCGCGGACGCATCAGCTATCGGCGATGAGCCATGTCACACCCGTTCGAGTCCACCGCAACTCTGGAGCGCGTCGTTTGTTGAGCATCCGTTCGAAGATGAAGCCCCTGCGCACGGCGATGATGGGCATGCTCGTCGTTGCCGCGCCCGTGCAGGCGCAACAGCCCACCACCCGTGCCGATCTGGCATGGCGCTACCTGCTCATGGATGCGCGGTATGCTGCCGCAGACTCGACCGGGCGTCTGTCCGACAGTACGCGCGCTGCGCTCAACCGCATCTTTGACCGGTCCACGCTGAGCTTCTTCGGTGGCCGGTTCGCCACGACGGCGGCAATGATGGATACGGCCATCGCACTCGCGGATCCGTCGTATCGCTACGAGCGGCGTACCCTTCCGGTCGATGTGATGATCGGTGGACGCCCCGCACGCCTCGTGCGCGACGAACTGCTGGTACGGCTCACGCGCCTGGACAGTGCCGGAGCACCCACCGCATCGCTGGCACAACCACTCGCAGCGGCGCGATCGCGGGTCATGTTGCTGGTCGATACGGTGTCCCCCGAACGCAGCGCCGAGTTTCTCGCCGAGCCGACGGCGCTGGCGCGCGCGGTGACGGCCGAAGTGGCCGCGCTCGAGAAGGGGCGCAATCCGTACGCCCGTCGCGAAGGTGACCTGTGGCGCAGCTATCGTGGCGCGAACGGCACGATGGTTCCGCTTCGCGTGATCGCCCCCAGGGGTGCGGCGTCGAAGCCGATGGGCGTGCTGGTCACCCTGCACGGCGCCGGTGGCGACGAGAACATGTTCGCCATGGCGTACGGGCAGGGTGTGGCGGCGCGTCTGGCCCGCGAAAACGACCTGCTCTTCGTGTCGCCGGCAACGACGCCATTTATGAGCAGCGCCGTGCAGTTCGACTCGCTGATGGCCGTGCTTGGGCGTGAGTACCGCATCGATCCGTCGCGCGTGTACCTGATGGGGCACTCCATGGGCGCGGGCGCCGCCGCGCGATTGGCGCAGGAGCGTCCGCAGGCGATTGCCGCGGTGGCCTGTCTCGCCGGGGGGAGCGCCGTCACGGCGGTCGGTGCGCCGCCGGTGCTGTTCATCGGTGCGGCGCTCGATCCCATCATTCCGGCAGCGCGCGTGAAGGCCGCGGCGGCGGGCACGCCCACCGGCACGTACGAGGAGCGGGGCAACGAGGGGCACACGCTGATGGTTCGCGGCGGCGTGCTGCGGGCGGTCCCCTGGCTGTTGCAGTACACCCGCAAACCATAGCCCCACATGTCACTCGATCTGCAGAACGCGCAGCTGCTCTCCGTCACCGTGATCTTCGCGCTCTTCGCCGGCGCGGAACTGCTCATGGGGCACTTCTTCCCCTCCACCGCCTCGACCGAAGACAATCGGCTCGACGTGGCGGTGGGGGTGACCTTTCCGGTCATCTCGGGAACGGTCTTTGCGGCCTCCAAAACGCTCTGCGCGTGGCTCTTCCCCGAGATGCGCGATGCCTGGGCCGACTGGCCATGGTGGCAGATGGTGCTGGTGCTGCTCCTCGCCGACGATCTCACCCAATACTGGTGGCATCGGCTGTCACATACCTCGGTGATGTGGCCGCTGCACCGCGCGCATCACTCCGCGGCGTACATGAGTGTGCGCGTGGTCTACCGCAACAATGCGTTCTACTACGCACTCATGCCGGGGCTGTGGTTCAGCGGGGCACTGCTGTACCTCGGCTTCGGCTGGGTCTTCGTGGGCTACAGCGTGGTGAAACTCGCGGTGATCATCGGCGCTCATTCGGCCGTCCGCTGGGATCAGTGGCTGTATCGCTACCGGGTGCTTCGTCCGCTGGCATGGGTGCTGGAGCGCACCATCTCCACACCGGCCACGCACTTCGCGCATCACGCCCTCACGCAGGACGACGGTATCGGCCACTACATGGGCAACTACGGCAATCTCCTCTTCTTTTGGGATGTACTGTTCGGCACGGCGCGCATCACGCGCCAGTATCCGCCGGCGTACGGACTCAACGACGACCAGCGCCATGGCCCTGAGCGCTGGTACCATCAGATGTTCTTTCCGATCTTCCGCTCACGGCGTGCAGAGACGGTGCTGGGACACGACAAGCACATCCCGATCGACTGAGCAGAGGCCCACGCCATGATCGATCTCCTCTCACTCATCGTCCCCGACTACGATCAGGCCATTCACTTCTTCGTGAACGTCCTGGACTTCGTCCTCGAGGAGGATCGACCGTCATCCACGACAGACGGCCGGGAGAAGCGATGGGTCGTGGTTCGCCCGCGCACGGGTGGTGGCGGGCTCCTGCTGGCCCGTGCGGATGGCGACCTGCAGCATGCAGCCATCGGTGCCCAATGGGCCGGGCGCGTGGGGCTCTTTCTCCGTGTCCCCGACTTTTCTGCCACCCTCGCACGGCTCGAGCATCATGGCGTGGTGATCGAGGGGGCACCACGCCATGAACCGTACGGCACTGTCGTGGTGTTTCGCGATCCCTGGGGAAATCGCTGGGATCTGCTCGGTAGCTCCGCCAGCTAGGGCGGTCCCCCCGCCCCACGGCGCGAGGCGTTACTTTCTCGCGGCTCGTCCCCCGGCCTTCTTCCCACACACCCACGGGCGCACGCGCCGTGCGGCAAACGGTGGCACCCATCGGGACGGGCTCGATCACCACCAACAGCTCTTCGACCCCACCGAGGCACTCGTGCAGCGCAAACACTCCCACGCGACGATCACGCTGGTCCTTGGCGGCAGCTTCGCCCGCGTGCTCCCGGGGGTATGCAAATGAGCGACACGTCCATGCCTCGCCGCACCTTCCTGCATGCCGCGAGTGCCCCGATCGGTCTCGCCGCCATGCAGCGGCTGGGGCTCACCGCCAGCATGGCGCCCAGTCCCGCCGTACACGTGGGGGTGCGCTCCTCGATCGTCGTGATCGGCGCTGGTGCCTTCGGCGGGTGGACCGCTCTGCACCTGCGCGAAATGGGACACGACGTGACCCTCATCGATGCCTATGGCGCCGGCAACTCGCGCGCCACCTCGGGTGACGAAACGCGTCAGATCCGCTGCGGCTATGGAGACCGGTTGCTCTACGCACGCTCGGCACTGCTCGCAATGACGGCGTGGCGTGAGCGCGAGCGGCAGTTCGGCGTATCCCTCCTCAACCCCACCGGGCGGCTGCAGCTGGCCCCCAACTGGACGCCGTCGCTGCGCGCCACGCAGGCCACGCTCACCACACTCGGCGTCCCGTTCGAAACCATGACGGACGGCGACCTGCGGAAGCGCTATCCGCAGATGAACCCCGACGGCATGGGTGTGGGCCTGTTCGAGCCGGGAGCCATGGTCATCCGCGCCAAGCAGGCCATGATCGCCGTCGGGCAGGCATTCGAGCGAGCCGGTGGTACCATGCGCGTGGTGCGCGCAAAGCCGGGGACGGTACAGGGCGGGAAGCTCGTGGATCTGCAGACCGATGACGGTGTGCGCATCGGGGCCGACGCCTTCGTGTTTGCCTGCGGCCCGTGGCTCCCGAAGCTCTTTCCGGCACTGCTCGCTCCGCGCATTCAGGTGCCGGGACGCGACGTTCTGTATTTCGGTCTGCCGGCGGGTGATCAGCGCCTGGCGTTTCCCAACTTTCCCAACTTCTCCGAAGAGCGCTACTACGGCTTCGCCAGCATCGACGGACGCGGTTTCAAGGTGTGCCCCACCAGCGGCACCACCAGCTTCGACCCCGATGTGGACGAGCGCATCATCAGCGCCACCGAAGTACGCCGCGCCAGAGCATACCTGTCACTGCGGTTTCCATCACTCGCCAATCAGCCCATCACCGAATCGCGGGTGTGCCAGCTGGAGAACACCGCCGACGAGCACTTCATCATCGACCGGCATCCGGAGATGAGCAACGTGCTCATTGCCGGCGGTGGTTCAGGGCATGGCTTCAAGCATGGGCCGGTAATCGGCAGCTACATCGCGAAGCGTGCGCTCGGTGAGCAGACCGACGGTGCGTTCGATCACATGGTGCGTTTGGCGCGCTGAGCGTCGAGCCACAGGCGCAGCTCGGTGAGCTGCGCCTGAACCGCGTCGGGGCGGGTGGACTGCGGGGTGCGCTTGGCGCGCACCGACGACTGCGCGGTGACCACGCGCATCACGTCGGCCCCGAATTGCGGATGGAACGTGCGCCACTCGGCGGCCGAGAGATCCTCGAAGGTCCGCTGCTGACGCAGCAGGTCCCGCACCATGCCGCCCACCGCCTCGTGGGCGGTGCGGAACGGCACGCCCTTCGACACGAGATAGTCCGCCACGTCCGTGGCCAGAAGGAATCCCGACGCGGCGCGCTCGGTGCGCGCGCGATCGAGTGTGAGCGTGCGCACCACGGTCGCGGCGGCGCCAGCGGATCCCATGACCGTATCCTCCGCGTCGAACAACGATTCCTTGTCTTCCTGCAGATCCTTGTTGTATCCGCTCGGAAGCCCCTTCATGGTGGTGAGCAGTGCCATGAGATGGCCAATGGTACGCCCCGCCTTGCCCCGCACCAGTTCCATGGGATCGGGGTTCTTCTTCTGCGGCATGAGACTGCTGCCGGTGGCGACCGCGTCCGAGAGCCCGAAGAACCCGAATTCTTCGCCGGTGAACAGCACCACGTCTTCTGCGAGTCGGCTCAGGTGCACCATCGCGAGCGACGATGCGTGCAGAAAGCTGCTCGCGTAGTCACGATCCGACGTGGCATCGATGCTGTTCGCCACCACACGGGAAAAGCCGAGCCGCTGGGCGAGGAAGTTCACATCCACGGCGTAGTTGGTCCCGGCAATGGCGCCCGATCCGAGCGGCAGGGCATCGGCCTCGGCGCGCACGACGTCGAAGCGCTGCACGTCGCGGCGCAGCGCCTGCGCATGCGCCAGCCAGTAGTGCGACACCAGAATCGGCTGCGCGCGACGCACGTGCGTGTACGAGGGCATGACCGCGTCACCTGCGGCCGCCGCCTGCGCGACCAGAGCATCGATCACCGTCAGCAACGAGCGCTGCACCTCGGGGATTCGGCGGCGCACATACAGCCGAAGGTCCACCCCCACCTGATCATTGCGCGAGCGCCCGGTGTGCAGCCGACGTCCCGGCTCACCGATGCGTTCGATGAGGACGCGCTCCACGAACGAGTGCACGTCTTCATCACTGCCAGTCAGGAAGGCCGGATCCGTGCGGCCGCGCTCGAGAATGGCCGTAAGTCCGTCCCGAATGGCGGTCGACTCTGCGGCGTTCAACACGCCGGCGCGGGTGAGCGCCTCGGCCCACGCGAGGCTCCCGGTCACGTCGTCCTCGAACAGGCGCCGATCGAACGAAAACGAAGAACCCCACGCCAGCAGCGCCTTGTCCGGGGCCGTATCGAATCGCCCCGACCAGAGCGGCGTGGTGGCGGGCTGCGCCTGGACGTGGCCGCCCGATGCAGCCAGCCCGATGAGGGTGGCAAGAACAGTGATCGCTGAGCGACTGGTGATCGACATGGTGCGTATGAGTCTGGGCACGCGCAGGCAGAGCGGAGCGATGCTCCGGACGTGGCCGGGAAACGTAGCTCCGGAACGTCGCTGCCGGATGTCGAATGGGGCCGGGTTTCCCGGCAAGCGCGTTCAGTCGCCCATCACGCCCGGATCCACCGCCAGACCTCAGCGAGGCTCGGCTCCTTGCCGTACATGAGCACCGCCGTGCCGAACACTTTCCCGGCGACGGTGCGGAACAGGTAGACCGCACCGACCAGCACCGAAAGTGACAGCACGGTTTCCCACCATGGTACCGTGGTGAGCACGAGACGCATCGGCAGGACCGCCATGGAGGTGATCGGCACGATCGACAGGATCTGGGCCGCCGTGCTGTCCACCTTGTCGATCAGGGTGAATGCGAGCCCCATGGGCAACATGGGGACGAACAGCAGGACCGAGCGGGTGGAGCTGTTGGGATCGTCGATCGTGGCCGCCAGCGCCGCCATGAAGGAGAACCACATGGTGGTCCCCAACAGTGTCACCGCGACAATGATTGCCAGCGTGCCGTAGTCCGACGCGATCGGCGGGAACGTGAGCCCCGGCTTGCCGAGCGCCGCCGGCAGCAGATTGAGCATCACGATCGCTCCGGTGAGCAGCAGGGCCGTACCCGCCATCGCGGAGCCGAGGAGACCGATGATCTTGCCATCCATCCACACCTGCGGACGCACCATGGCCACGATCTGTTCGGTGACCCGATTGGTCTTTTCGCCGGTGATGCCGATGAACAGCGTGCCGAAGCCTGTCAGCAGAATCGTCATGCCCACCCCGATGATCGCCACGGTCGCGATCTTGGTCGACTTGGCCACGGACGCCGCACCCGATCCCACGATCGACGTCCTCACGCTGATGGGGGTAGTCAGCGCCGCCAGCTGTTGCGGCGACTGCACGAGACTTGCGATGGTCGACTGCTGACGTGCGGCGTTGAGTGCACGCTCCAGCGGGTCTGTCCAACCGGCACGCTTGCGCACGACGATATCGACCGCCGTGGCGCTGCGCACGATGACGGCACCACCAAGCGAATCATTCGCCACGGCGGTGCGAACGTCGCGCTCGCTCCACGCGCGTGAGGTATCCCACGCGATCTGGCTGACGGTGGGGAGCGGGAAACCCAGCGCACTGCCTCCGACCGCCGCCACGCGTATCGTTTTCGCTTCCGACTTGGCCACCGCCCTACCGATGAACCCCGACGCGAAGCCGATCACCAGCATCACGCCAAGGCCGATGAACTGCTGACGCCACTTCACGAAGCGGTTGAACTCCCAGCGTGCCACTTCGAGCGTCTGTTGCCACTGCGTCATGCGGCCTCCGTGGCAGCGGCACGAGCGATCGCCGCATCGGCATTCGCCATGTCGGCATTCGCCGCACGTACCGTATCGATGTACAGGTCGTGCAGAGACCCGCCGTTCGTGAGCTGCGGTACCGTGCCGTGCATCAGTTCACGGCCGCGGTGCATCACGAACACGCGATCGGCAAGCCGCTCCACCAACGCCATCTGATGCGCGCTGAAGAGCAGCGTGGTGCCGGCATCACGAAGCCCGCGCACCAGATCCAGGAACAACTCCTGATTGAGCGGATCGAGCCCGCTGAACGGCTCGTCGAGAATGGCGAAGCGTGGCCCGTGCCGCACCGCCGCCGCAAACTGCACCTTCTGCTGGTTGCCCTTGGACAGGGCGCCGAGCTTTTCCTTGGCACGGTTTCCCAGCTCGAAACGCTCCAGCCACGTCGTCGCCATGCGCTCGGCATCGGCAGCCGGCACCCCACGCAATCGCGCGAAGTAGCTGAGCGTGCGCTGGATGGGGACGTCCTGATAGAGCCCGCGATCCTCGGGGAGATACCCGAGCTGCGACGTATGCAACGGCTGCTCGGCCCCATTCCACAGAATGCGTCCGCGGTCTGGGCGGGTAATACCCACCAGCATGCGGATGAGCGACGACTTGCCGGCGCCGTTGGGGCCCAACAAGGCCACGATCTCGCCCGGCGCGATGCTCAACGAAATGCCACCCACGGCGAGGACCGTGGCGTAGCGCTTTTCGACCGACTGCACTTCGAGGAATGGAGTCATGGGCGGCAGTTGAGGAAACACGAGTTACTCCCTGCACTACGCGTCCCGATACCTGACAGGTTTCCTCAGGTTCCGGCGTGGAGTCCAGTTTTCAGGACCCGTCGCTTTTCACTCGCAGGAACGACACCCCCTCCATGTTCTTCGCCACCGCGGGCGGCGGCGAAAGCCGCAGGTGCTGCAGAATCGACGGCGCGATATCCACAATCGCCGACTGCCCTGTTGTGAAGCGCGGCGTGAGTGCGCGCTGATTGGTGACGATCCACGTGGTGCGTTCGCGTGCCGACTGAAGGCCGTGCCCCTTGCCGGTGCGCGGATCGCGCCCGTGATCGGTGGTGACCACGATCATCCACTCTTCACCCAGCGCCTGGCGCTGCTTCACCGCGTTCCAGATGCGCCCCACCATCTGATCGGCCTGGCGAATGGCCGCGTGGAACGCCTCACTGTCTCCGTGTGCGTGTCCGGCGTCGTCCGTATGCTGCAGGTAGACCCAGCTGAGATCCGGTCCACGCTCGGCGATGTACTTCGCCGCCTCACCCGATACCCGCTCGTCGATCGCGAGGATGTGGCGCGACGCCTTGTCGTGCGGGTAGGCGATGGTGTCGTGCTCGAACCCATCGACGGCATGATCGAGCCGGAAAGTCCCTGCGCCGGGACGCCCTTCCCCGATCAGCACCGTCCGGTTGTCGAGCCACGTGGAGAAGATCGCAGTTCTGCGCGTGGAGTCGGCGGTCTCGACGATGCGGAAGAGGTTCCAGTAGTCGTAATTGGGCGACTGGTTGCTGTTGCCGCGCACGTTGTGCTTGTCGGCCCACGTGCCGGTGATGAGGCTCATATACCCCGGCGCCGATACCGTGGGTGTTTGAGTGCGCCCGCCGAGTTCGCCACCCACGTGTGCGCGGGCATAACCACCGGCGGCAGCAATCTCGTCAAGCGCCGGCGTGTCGACCTGTTCGATCACGTCGGCCGGGATCCCGTCGAGCAGGATGAACACCGCCTTACGGGCAGACGTGGTACGGACTGGCGTCGTGCGGACTACACGGAACACATCCGCTTGCGGGTCACGGAAGCCGGGAAGCCACGGGCAGAAGGACACTGCCATATCGCGACCCCGTACCCGCAGCACACAGCCACCCTCGAGCCCACGGCGCAGCATCTGCAGCCGTTCGCCCGCAAGCAGCGTCATGGTGGTGTCGCCGTACAGCGTGGCACGCTGCTCACGCCCAAGCGCCGGCCGCCGTACGCGCACGGAGCGGAGCAATTCGATCGTGACCACAGAATCTGTGGCGGGCTGCACGCGCGGTACGCGTGCAGATGCCGGCGTGGCTGCCGTGTGCAGGCCCCCGGCGAACAGCATCAGTGACGCGAGCAAGATCCTCATGGCGCGTTCATGGAGCGTCGTGACAGGGGCGCGGTTTGGCAGCGCCATCGGTGGCGAGCATGGAACGTAGCTGCCAATGGATCATCCGTTACGCCCGGTTGAAGGAAGTCCAGCGAATCATTCGCCGATCACCGGGGCAAACGCCGCCGCGCTCCGCGGCAGTTCACCGACCAGCCGTGGGTCGGGCGCCACTTCCACGGCACGTCGTACCGGCGTGAACCCCGAACGCACGTAGAAGGCCACTGCCTGAGGATGGTCGAGCGTGCAGGTGTGCACATGGAACCGACGGATCGGTTGGCTCCACGCCCGATCGATCGCTTGGCCCATGAGCCAACGCCCGACTCCCTGCCCCACCTGATCGACGGTTACCCCGAAGAACGCCAGCCCGCACTCGTGTGCCGTACGGAAATCGAGCTCCAGCAGCCCGATATCGCGACCATCGAGACCTACCACCCAGACCTCGACCTGCGCATCACCGATGATCGCACGCAGCGCGTCGTCGTCCATCCGCAATCGCGAGAACCAGAGCCATTCGGTACCCACCGCGCGATACACCGCGCGATAGCGATCGAGATCCGCTGCGCCCAGCCTCTCGAGTATGTACGCTCGCGGCTCAGATGCCCCGGTACGCGGCACCGGTGGTACCGTCATCTCGAGATACGTAACCACGCTCGCGATGTACCCCGCGGGCACGGGCGAGTAGCCGGCGGGCAGTTCGGGAAGGCTCGACATGCGAAAAACTTACCGCCGCGGGTGACGTTCCAGCAGCTGTGCGCGGTATCGCCATTCGAGCGCGGCGAGCATCCCCACAAACATGCCCTCGCCCAC
>CAZNZG010000023.1:11128-15584 GCA_964577455.1 uncultured Gemmatimonas sp.
CGCGGTATCGCCATTCGAGCGCGGCGAGCATCCCCACAAACATGCCCTCGCCCACGAGGTGCACGAATCCGAGCCACGAAGCGGTGTACGCATACAGCACCGCGAGCAGCACGCACAGCACGGCCCAAGTGGCGTTGGCAACGACCAGCACTACGATACCCGCGTAGGGACGATGCGTGCGCCGCGCCAGCCAACCGGAATATGTGCCGTACGCCAGATTGGCCACGCCCATGACCACCAGCAATGTGCGCGGCAGCTGGTACAGATCGCTCAGCCACCCGGACAGCAGAAGCATGGCCACACCGACGGCAAGTCCAGCCGTACTGTCGGTGCGTAGCAGATGACGCGCTGGATCGTTCGGCATGCGCTCGCTCACCCTGCGGGCTGCAGATCTGCCGTCAGGATCCCTGGCGCCGCGTAGATGTCTGGAGTGTGAAGGCCCGTACCGGACAGCGGCATGGCCCCTGGGGCGGTGGGCAGCGTGAGCGTCTGGATGCGAGTCATGTGGCCGCCAGCGTCTCCTCGATCACGTCGATGAGCATCCCCCGCAACAGTGCAGCGCGCGCCGCGAGTGCACGCTGCCTCCGCTGATACTCATCCCGTCCCGCCGGCGTTTCGATCGGTACCGGTGTCACGCCGAACGCGCGCAGATCGTACGGCCCCGCCTCCATATCGAGATCACGAAGCGCCATGGCCAGATCGAAGCAATCCACCAGCAGCTCGCTTCCTACCCACGGCATACTGCTGTACGCCCAGCGATAGAGATCCATGTTGGCGTGAATGCACCCCGGCTGCTCCGCGTCGTAGCGCGTGGCCCACGCCAGCGGCAGGCGATTCATCGGCTTCGCCGCCGGGGCGAAGAAGCGGAACGCGTCGAAGTGGCTGCATGCCACCGGGCGGCTCTCCACCAGCGCGTCGATCTCCGCCTGTGGCAACCGCAGCGGCGCCACCCCCGCATGCCGCACGTCGTGCCCGCCGTACACCATGGCCCACTCATGCATGCCGTAGCAGCCGAAGTGCGCGGTGCGCTCGCGCGTGGCCCGGAGAATCTGCAGCACCTCACCCAACAGCTCCCGCTTCGACGCCGTCAGCGCGCCGACATCACGCCGGATCACTCCGCGCTCCACACGATATACGGGCGCACGAAACCGCTCGCGGGCGTCCTCGCTGTCGGCGATCGCCTCGTGCGGAGCCGGATGCCACGTTTCGAGCTTGCCCGCCGAGTAGCTGTAGTACTGGAAGAGAAAGTCGTGCACCGGGTGCGACTCCCCACGCGCACGCCGCTCACGGCGCGGCTGGGTGTACGGTCGCACCCGCTCGAGGTGCGCCGAAGCGCGCGCCTGCCACTCGGCCGTGCTCAGCACGATCGAGGCACTTGGGGCGGACGCGATAATCTCGGGCATCCTCAATACTATCTGCGCCACGGGCGCGGCAGACAGCCTGCCGGCACCTCAGAACGGCGCGGGTTGCTCCACGACCACCGGCGCGCCCGTCACGGGGTGCACGAACGCCAGTCGCTCCGCATGCAGCAGCAGACGGGCGTCATCGTCGGGAGGCGTTCGGCCATACAGTCGGTCGCCCACGATGGGCGCATCGAGCCCCTCCGGATGCGCGGCATGCACCCGCAGCTGATGCGACCGGCCGGTGTGCGGCGTAAAGCGTACACGCGTGCGTGGCTGTCCCCGCTCCACCTCACGTGACAGGACCTGCCACTCGGTGTGCGCCGGCTTGCCATGTACAGGGTCGTGAATGTTGCGGGGGCGGTCGTCGATGTCGGGGCGCAGCGGCAGTGTGATGTGCCCGTGCTCACCCGTCACGTGCCCGTCGAGGAGCGCCACGTAGTGCTTGTCGATTTCGCGCAGGGAGAAGAGCCGCTGCAGCGCCTTCGCCACCTCGAGCTCCTTGGCCACCAGCAACAGCCCCGAGGTATCCATGTCGAGGCGATGCACCACCAGGGGGCCGGTGGCAGCAGGGTACCGTGTACGTAGTCGCGACACCGCACAGTCCTGCAGCGATGCGCTGCGCCCCGGCACCGTCAGCAGCCCGCTCGGCTTGCTCACCACCAGCAGATGCTCGTCTTCGTACACTGCCGCCGGTTCGTGTGCGGGAATGGCCGCGGCCCCAAACAGGGGCGGAGGATCCGCGGGCAGCCCCTCCAGCATGTGCGTGAGAATGGGGAGGCATTTGCCGCGACAGGCCGCGTAGAACACCCCTGCCCGCTTGTCGCCCGTGGCCGATGGTGCGCCCCACCAGAACTCCGCGAGCGCCAGCGGGGTGAATCCCTGGCGGTACGCCTCGGCAAGCAACTTGGGCGCGGCACAGTCACCCGCTCCCGCGGGCGGCTCGGCCGGAGCGAAAATGTCGCGCAGGGCACGAACCTCACCTCGCGCGTTGGCGAAGCGATAGCAGTCCTGAATCTGCGCCATGAGGGTGCGTGAACGCGCCGTGCGCATGTCGTCGAGTGCACGCAGGGCGCCCGTGATGCGCCGCGCCTCGGCACTCGTACTGTCCTGCGGCATGCTCGCGAGCAGGTCGGAACGCTGTGCGGCATATGCCAGCATCTCGGCTTCGCCCGGTACCCACACCACATCTCGCGCGGCCCGATCGAAGGTGGGTCGCGCCCACCCCTCGATCTCCCACTGGCCATCGATCATCCCCGAAAAACCGCGCAGGTAGCCGATCGAACCGTCGGGCGCAGCGACGACGAGCACACCGAACATCTTGCCGTTCCCCGGCTCTTGCAGGCGCCATGCCGAAGCGTCCGGCAACGCCAGTTGCTCCATGAGCGCCGCCGCTGCACGCTGCGCGAGCGGATGCACCGCCTTGCGATCGAACGGCGTGGGGAAACGGGAGGGGCGTTCGGTGACTGAGGGTGCGGGTTCGAACACGCAGAATATCGGCATGAGCAAACCGACTCACCGCCCTCCGAAGTACAGCACGTTCGGCGCATCCGACCGTGCCACGACGATATCCAGCAATCCATCGTTGTCGAGATCGGCCACGGCAAAACCATACGCGACTCCGCGGGCATCGCCGAACGGCACCGCGTGGAACGCCCCCGGACCATCGTTGAAAAACACGATCGGACGCGCGTTCGTGTAGCCCACGATCACGTCGGGGCGCCCGTTGCGATCCACATCGTGCACCGCAATGGCATAGGGGCGGGCGTTGAGTGGACCGAGCGGTTCCGGAGCGGCAAATCGCCCGTCACCCGCTCCGCGCATGAGGAGCGCGCTGGCCCGTTCATCGATCGCAACGAGATCGGTGATGCCGTCGCCATCGAAATCGGCAGCGTGCGCGGCGCGCATACTCCCCGTGGGCGGGCCGAATGGCAACCGGATCTCGAATGCGCCACGCCCGTCGTTGATCAGCACCATGCTCTGCCCACCATCCCGGTGTGGCACGAGCAGATCCAGGGCGCGGTCCCCGTTCACATCGGCCATCGTGATGGTGGTGGCGGAACCGCGCGAGATCACCTGACACGGTTCGACCACGCGCCCTCCGCCGGCGCCGAGGCACAGATAACTCTCCGTAGTGCCCCGGCCATTGCGGTTGGCGAGCACGAGATCCGGGATGGCATCGCCATTCACGTCACCCACGGCCACATGCCGCGTATTCCAGTCCGGGCTCCCGAATGTGGTGACACGCACAAAGCGCCCGCGCCCGTCATTGCGATAAATCGTCTTGGCGTCCGGGGAATCGTTGCTGACCACGATATCGAGCGCACCGTCGCCATCGAGATCCACCAGAATGCCGGAATAGGAGCGATCCGCGACCGTGTCGATGGGGTAGGGCGGCAGGAACGTGCCGGTCCCCGTGCCGAGGAGCACCAGATTCCGGAGTGGCCAGTGCCGCCCCTTCACAAGGAGGATGTCGAGGTGGCCATCGCGATTCACATCGCCCACACTGGCACTGGCCGACGTGTAGCCAGAGTCTTCAAGCGTGAGGGCGCGATCGAATCGGCGTGCACCGGCTACCGTGGACTGCGCGTGTGCGGGTGACACGCCCGCCACTGTGGCGGTGACCAGCAGTGCGACAAGATTCCGGACCGCGCCCCGCAACGCTGATCCGTTCATGTGCCGAGCTTCTTCCGAGCCTCTGAGAGAAACGCCGGCTCGAGCTGCAACAGGTTTGCGAGCTTCCTGATCAGATAGCTCTCACGCTCGGCCATCACCCCATCGGTCAGCACGACTTGCCACATCAGTTCGGCCAGAACCAGCCGCTGCGGCAGGTCGTACTCCTTCACCACCTGCCGCGTGAAGACGAAATCGTCTACCGCGTCGCGCGCGGCACTCGCCGCCACGGCCATGAGCGCCTCGGCCCCTGCGGCATCCACCCCGAAGTGGCGCTGGAGAATGTCGAGAATGCGCTCCCGCTCCGCTGCGCTGAACTCGCCATCGGCGTGCGCGAGTTCGAGCAGCAGGGCGCAGGCCGCCACGCGCACATCATGCGTGTA
>CAZNZG010000023.1:15684-24805 GCA_964577455.1 uncultured Gemmatimonas sp.
GCCGAGAAGATCGTCGACATCACCGGTATCATGACCTTGCCGGTGAGCACCAACGTCACGTCGCTTTCGATGACGATCGGTCCGTACGCGTGCGGAACCTCGATTCGCGCCTCTTCACCGTAACCTGGAGAGTTCCACGAACCGCCCACCTCGGCGGCAAAGGCCTCCCATGTGGCCAAATAACCGCCATGCAGCATCCGAGACAGTCGCTTTCCCATTCAGCATTTCTCTGGCTGAGCCGGTCATGCCGGCGTGTGATTGTGCGGTGCAGATCATCCCGACGATGCCAGACTATTGCGGGAAGAGGCGCCCCCCGTCAACCATGTACGCATGGAACCGCTCCCGACGTTTCGACCCCATGCGGCCCAGGCAAATGGCCGGGGCCTGTCGCGCCGATTACGCCCGTGGCTCGCGGGCGTCGTGAGCGCCCTGCTCCTCTCCGCCTGCGCCATGGATGCCGGTGAGGAACGCACGCTTGGCGCCGAGGCCGCTGCGGAGATCGAGCGACGCGTGGAGGTCGTGCGTGATCCGGCAGCAGAACGTGCGCTCACCACGATCGGCAATGCACTCGTGAAGGCGGGTGGCACGGCTGCGTATCCGTACACCTTCCGCATCGTGCGCGACTCCACCGTCAACGCGTTCGCGCTCCCCGGCGGCTTCGTGTACGTACATACCGGACTGCTGCGCAACGCGCGCGACGTGACCGAGCTGGCGGGTGTGCTGGGGCACGAAGTGGCCCACGCGCGCCTTTCCCACGGTGCGCGGCAGGCGCGCAAGCAGCAGGGACTCTCTGCCGCCGTGACCGTGGTGTGCCTCTTTACCGGATTCTGCGACTCAGGGCTGTCGCAGGTCGCCATCAACCTCGGCGCCAACGTGCTGACGGCGAAGTTCAGCCGTACCGACGAGCTGCAGGCCGACTCGGCGGGGATCGCCTACACGAGCCGGGCGGGCGTCGACCCGCGTGGCATGGTTCGGTTCTTCGAGCGGTTACGCGAACAGTCGGGCGACGTACCCGCCTACTTCGAGTGGGTCTCCACCCATCCCATGGAAGGCACACGCATCGAGAATGCCGAGCGGCTGATCGGGGCGCAGGCGAACCAGGGCGCCCCTGCCGAGCTCGAGGAGGCGTTCAACGTGTTGCGTACACGGTACGGCGCGCGAGGTGCGCGCGAGTAGCCGGGCCCTCGCACATCAGGACGGACCAGTCGTCGCACCAGGCGCAGGATCATCGACCATGATCTCGAAGGCGCCGCGGGCCGCTGACCCGTGCTGGCCTTCGCTCCACAGACCGAAGCGTACGGCGAAGCGCGCGCCGGATGCCCTGCTCCGCGAGGCGTCGTGGGACACATCGATGCGCACGCGTATCGGACGATCGGTGCGCACCTGCTTGGGCATGCGCAAGTCGAGCGAGGTGCCCCATACGGGACAGGCCTTGGTCTGGTGGCCAAGCAGCGACAGCACCGACACGATGGCCGCGTCGCCCACGAGGCGAATGGCGAGCGGCATGGTGACGAACCCCACGGGGCTCACGACATCGAGCGTGAATTCGTAGGCGCGGTCACCAACGACCTGCGCGTCGCGATACTCCCAGCGCTCTGCACACGCCTGCTCGCGCAGCACATGGCTGCTGAGGGCCGAGATGGACGATGCCGTCAGCGGACGAGGTGGGCCCGACGATCCCTGCGTCACGGCGCCCCATGCGTGCGTACGGGCAAGCGGTTCCTCCATCGCACCGGCGCGCTCACTGACGCGGTGCACGGCGCCGTGCTCGTCGACGACCACCGTGCCGCCGGACCGTCGACCATTGAACGTACTGGCAAGTGCCGCGCAGTACGCCCCGGTATGCTGCACGAGCACCGGGTCACCGACGGCGAGGCCGGACACGTCGGTGGCAGGCAGCAGCGTATCTCCCGAGAAGCACAGCGGACCACCGAGGGCATCGGGGCCGGTCATGGGGAGCGGAACGCCATCGGGGCCGAGCATCTGATGGCGCCAGTTGAGCAGCGTGATCTTGGCAAGCTGATCGCTGCCGATATCGGCGATCGCCCACCGCCGGCCCCGTGTCGACTTCAGCGCCGTGATGGTGCCGAGCAGGGCGACGGCATTCCCCACGAGCGCATGCCCGGGCTCGAACCAGTAGGCGAAGCGGGGCTGACAGTGCGGCGCGATCACGTCGGCGAAGGCCGTGACGGACAGAAACTCGTCCGCCGCCGTGAACGGAATACCGAGGCCGCCACCGAGATCGAGAATCTCGATCCGGTGCGACGTGGCGGCGGCGATCGCATCGGCGAGCGAGTGGAGATGGTCGGCGAGCGCGAGAAAGGGCTCGGCATGATCCATCTGCGTACCCACGTGCGCATGAAGGCCGCTGACCTGCAACCGTTGGAGACCGGCAAGACTGTCGACGATCTCCTCACTCGGAATGCCGAACTTGCCGGCACGTTCCGCATGCGCGGTGAGGTCGCTCCACGATTCGCTGCGACGATAGCGAATGTCGATCGAGGGATTCACGCGAACCAGCAGGCGGGCGGAGGCCGCGGGTGTCTCACCGGCGGCCGCGCGGGCATCGAGTGCCTGGAGCATGTCGACGGAGTCGGCCACCACCGTGCCGCCCGCGAGATACAGCGCCCACGCGGCGTCGAGATCGGGGGCAGGCGAACCGTACACGATACGCTCGGCCGGAAACCCCGCGAGTCGGGCGAGCAGCACCTCTGCAGGCGAGGCACACTCGGCGCGGGCCCCCTGCGAGGCGAGCAACTCGAGCACCGCCGGCGCGGGGTTGGCCTTGACCGGATAGCAGACGCGGTCCGCCGCTCCCGCGATAGCCTGCCAGGCCATCAGGTTCTGCCGGAGCTGCGGAGCGGACACGATCCAGAGGCACGAGCCGAACCGGGCACGCAGATCCCGCAGGTCGAGCCCCGAGGACCAGCATTCGAGCGTGGCGAGGGACGAGGCTGACATTGCAATGCAGAGGCGGGACGTGAAACGACGAATCGCAAGCGCGGCATCACCCAGGGCAGCAACGCGCGGGTGCACGGATGGCATGGTGGGCTGGCCGCCGGAGCACGCGGTTTGCGTCCCCGGTCAGGCAGGCTCATCCGTAAGAAGTCTAGCACGGCCAGGCCTTCGGTGTGAGTCGCAGCATCACCAGAAGGCCAGCGCGAGGCGCCGGTGGGAAGCGCCGATCCCTCGCGGGGCTACTTGAGGGTTGGGGTGCCCGAAAGGGGGGCGGCGTCGGTCTTCAGCAGGTCGAGCACCACCACGTCGTTACGCCCTGCCCGGAGCACCGTGGCCGGGGCATAGAGCCGGTGTTGCGGACCGATGTCCCAGTATCGCCCGAGGTTGTGGCCATTCACCCACACGACCCCCTTCTTGTAGCCGGTCATGTCGATGTACGTGTCGGTGGGCGTCTCCATCGTGAACGTCCCGCGGAAGAACATCCCCGCACGCGTGCCCGGCGCCGCGTCCCGCGGCAAGGCGCGCACCCACGCATCGGTCAGCGGAAGCAGGTGCACCTGCCAGTGCATGAGTGTCATGCCACTCAGCGTGACCCGATCGGTGATGCCCTTCCGATCGATCATGTCCTGCCCGTAGTTGATGTGTCCCATCCCCTCCACGAGAATCTCGAGCACCGGATTGGCCGCCGTGGTGCGCGGCAACTCGATGGACTTCTGGCCAAGTCGACGGTCGATGGTTCCGACGAATGCACCATCCACGAAGACCGTGGCGAAGTCGTGCAGGTCGGTGATGGTGAGGGTCCCGCTCTTGCGCCCGACCAACGTGGTCCGGTACAGCACGAGCCCCTGATTCTGCCCGTAGTGTTCGAACGGGCGCGGATGGACCGCCTCGATCGGCGCGGGGAGGTGATTCCAGAGCGAGGCGTATGGCGTCATGGCAAACGCAGGGATCGCCGTCGCGGGAATGGGTTCCGGAATGGGGGCCAGCGATTCGCCGGGCGGCAGCACCTTCCCGAACTGCTCGCGCAGCATGTGGTACTTCGCGGTCGGTCGCCCCTGCTCGTCGATGGGCGCGTCGTAGTCGTAGCTCGTGAGATCGGGCTCGTAGCCCTTGCCGCCTGAATTCGCGCCGGCGGTGAACCCGAAGTTGGTGCCGCCATGAACCACGTAGAGACTGAACGACTTCTTCGTGCTCAACAGGAAGTCCATCTCCTTCTTCAGCGCCTCTGCCGACGGGGCCGCCCACGCCTCACCCCAGTGGGTGAGCCAACCGGGGTACGTCTCCGACGAAAACACCGGGACGCCGGGCACTGTGGCGCGCGCCACCTTCCAGTCGGCTTCGCTCGCACCGGGGTCGAGTCCCAGCGCGGCACCGGGTACATGCCCTGCCTCGATCGCGAACGCGGCCGGCCCATCGGCGGTATAGAACGGCACATTGATGCCGTGCCTGCGCCAGCTGTCGTGCAGGTGCGTGATGTACCGGCGATCGTTGCCGTAGCTGCCGTACTCGTTCTCGATCTGCACCATGAGCACGGGCCCGCCATTCGTCACCAGCAGCGGACGCACTTCGCGCGCGAGGCGCGCAATGTACCGATCCGACGCCGCGATGTAGCGCGGGTACATGGAGCGGATGCGCAGCTCCGGATCGCGCAGCAGATACGTGGGCAGACCGCCGAAGTCCCACTCGGCACACACGTACGGCCCTGGGCGCAGCAGCACCCACATGCCCTCCTCGGCCACCATGCGCATGAAGCGCGCGATGTCACGGTTGCCGGTCGTGAAATCGAATTGCCCTTCGGTGGTCTCGTGGTAGTTCCAGAACACATACGTGGCGATCGTGTTCAGCCCCATGGCTTTCGCCATGCGAATGCGATGACGCCAGTATGCCTCGGGAATGCGCGCCGGGTGCATCTCGCCGGCGCGGATCTGAAACGGGGCACCGTCGAGCAGAAAATCGGTGGCCGACAGCGCGAACGTGTGGCGCGGCGTGCGAGGCGCTTTCACGGTGGACCGCGATGACGCTGCCGGCGCCGATTGCGCAGGCAAAGGGGTTTCGGGAAACGCGAGGGCGAAGGCGAACGCGACGGTAAGCGCCACGGGTGCGCGAAGCGATCTGATCATGCCGCCAAGATGCCACCGGATGCACGCGGGGCAAGGGACACTGGTCCCCAAAACGCGGCAGGATCTAGCATCACGGCCCCGCCTGCACCGTGATGGCCACCGCGACCTTGGGCCGGTCGCCGGCCTTGCCGCGCCAGAACTGTTCGGAAAACTCCGCGGTAAAGCGCGCGGTCCCGGTCCGACTGAAGACGAACCGACCGTCGGCGAGCAGGCGCATGCCCCGACCGGAGAATCCGAAGTCGTACATGGGCAGCTCGCCCAACACCACGCCGGCGCTGTCCAGCGCTTCCACGCGCAGCCGTTCCGCCATCCGGACCGTGTCGCCCACGGCGACGGTGAGCACTGAGGGTGTCGTCCGCAGGGTACGGACCCGCGCTGCGAGCGAATCCATCGCGGAGACAGACAGGCGACCGGTGCGTTCAGGGACACTGTAGTCCACGATCCGCGACTCGAGCGATCGTGACGCAATCAGCGGGACCGGTGCCGACACGGCCAGCTCTCCCCCGGAAAAGCGCACACACGCACTGCACACCACGACACCGACAACGGCGGTGATCATTTGCCGGAATATGTATGTCCGCATTCATCCTCCTCAGTTGCTCACGAGCGTTATGTCCCAGGCGCGTTCCTGCCCGCCACCGTGCCAACTGTGAAGACCGTTCACCGGTTCCTCACCGCGGAGTACAGGCGGCATCGCTACCACCTCTGCTACCCATTTGCCGGAACGTGCGGTGGGCAGGCGTTCGCGCCGAGTGCTTCACGAGTGAGAGGTCATCGTGCGCTTTGTGCGCCGTCGCACGCGCCGAACGCGTACACCGAACGCGCACGCGCCAAGCTCGCACACACCCCGATCGCGTCTTATACTCGCGACATCGTCATGCCGTCTGCATTGGAGCGCCTGTCCCACCATCCCAATACTGGAGGAGAAGCATGCTCGCTCGTCGATGGTTGTGGTCCGTCGTGACCGGGAGAGCACCCACGCTGGCGTGGGTGTCATCCATGGTCGCGTTGGCTGGAGTCCTGTTGACCGTACCAGCCGCCCGCACGCTGCAGGCACAGGGAGCGACCGGTACCGTGCGCGGCACCGTCACCGACTCCTCCACGGGACGCCCCGTGGCCGGTGTGCAGATGACCGTTGCGGGCGCTGCGGCGCGCGCCGTTTCCTCGGAGACGGGCGCCTATCAGATCACCGGCGTCCCCGTCGGGCGAGTCACCATTCGCGCCCAGCGACTTGGTTTTGCGGCGTTCCAACGCACCGTCGAGCTGACCGCCGGCGGCACCACCACGCTGGATATCCGCCTGCGCCCCGTTGCCGCCGTGCTCAGCACCGTCGTCGCAACGGGCTACGGCAGCAGCCGTCGAGCCACCGTCAGCAACGCCATCGCCAGCGTGGATAGCAGCGCCTTCGACGCCATTCCCGTGGTGAGCGTCGACAACGCGCTGCAAGGGCGCGTACCCGGCGTGCAGGTCATGCAGAACAGCGGCGAACCCGGCGGTGGGGTGTCGGTGCGCATTCGTGGCCCCGCCTCGCTGAACGCCGGCAGCCAGCCCCTCTACGTGATCGACGGGGTGCCCATGCTGCAGGGGACCTTCGAGCAGATCACCGGCACCAGCGGCCAGCGCATGACGCCCATCTCGGGTATCAACCCCGACGACATCGCGTCGATCGACGTGCTCAAGGATGCCGCGGCCGCGGCCATCTACGGCTCACGTGGCTCCAATGGTGTGATCGTCATCACCACCAAGCGTGGTGCCGGCGGCAACCGCTTCCGCTTCAACATGAGCGCCTACACCGCCTCGCAGGAAGTGGAGCGCAAGGTGGAGCTGCTCAATGCCACGGACTACGTCGCGGTGATGAACGAAGCGCGCACCAATCAGGGGCTCGCCCCGCGCTTCCCTGCCGGTACCGACAGCATCAACACGGACTGGCAGGACGCCGTCTTCCGCCAGGCCCCCATGAGCGAAGTCAACATGAGTGTGAGCGGCGGCACCGACCGCCTCCGCATGTTCCTCAGTGGCAGCGACACCCGGCAAACCGGTATCGTCATCGGCTCCGACTACCAGCGCCAGGCGGTGCGCCTCAATACCGACGCGCAGGCCACCAGCAAGCTCACCATCACCTCCAACATCGGGCTGACGCGCGAGTCCAATGACCGCGTGCCAGGTGATCAGAACATCGACGGTGTCGTCACCAACGCCCTCGCCATGCAGCCGTTCTCGCCCGTGCGCGGCAATGCGTTCGGCTTCGCCGGCATCGCCAACGGCCTGATCTACTCCAACCCGGTGGCCACGGCCACCTACAGCTCGCTCAACGTGACCACTCTGCGCGCGCTGGGTAATCTCGAGGCGCGCTACGCGCTCACCAGCAAGATCAACCTGTCCGCGCGACTCGGCAGTGACATCTATTCGCTCGACGAACTGCGGTGGCGCTCCCCCAAGGTGGATCGCGCCGTGAGCGCCAGCGTGGGTGGCGAAGGTGCCAACGGTCGCACCCGGGCCTATCGCTTCCTTGCCGAAACATTCGGCAACTGGGATGTGATCGACGACGACAACCAGACGCTGCGTATCACCGCCGGTGCCAGCCAGGAGCGCAACTCCACCAATTTCAACTACGTGGCCGGCACGGGCTTCCCCACTGGCTTCGAGCGCTTCGTGCGCAACGCGGCGCAGGTCTCGGTGTTCGACGGCGGTGAGACCGAGAACACACTGGTGTCGTACTTCACTCGCGCCAACTGGACGTGGCGTGAACGATACGTGCTCACGGCCAGTCTGCGACGCGATGGTTCCTCGCGCTTCGGCGACAACAGCCGCTACGGCAACTTCGCGGCACTCTCCGGTGCCTGGACGTTGAGCGAAGAACAGTGGGCCAGTGCCCTCTCACGTTTCATGACGCTCAAGCTGCGCGCCAGCCGCGGGGCCACCGGCAATCAGCAGATTGCCGACTTCGGCAGCCGCACCCTGGCCGCCGCCAATCCGTACGCCGGGGTGGCCGGCCTGGCCCCCTCGCAGCTCGGCAATCCCAACCTCCGCTGGGAACGCACCACCGAAACCGACGTGGGCGCCGACCTCGGCTTCTTCAACGGCCGCATCAACCTCGTGGTGGACTGGTACAATCGCTCCACCGCCGACCTGCTGGTCAACCGACCGGTAGCCGCCACCAGCGGCTATACCACCGTGGCCGACAACGTCGGGTCGCTGCGCAACCGCGGCGTGGACATGCAGCTCCAGACGGTCAACATCCGTCGTCCGGGCAGCGGGGGCTTCGAATGGACCAGTGATCTCAACATCACCTGGAACCGCAACCTCATCACCGCCCTCTCCGACGGGCAGCCGGTGAACTCCACCACTTCGGGACGCCTCACGAGCGTCGCCATGGTGGGCAAGCCGATCGGGACGTTCTTCGTATACGATTTCCTTCGCGTGGATCCGGCCACCGGCAACGCCATCTATCGCCGCGGCGACGGTGGTGAAACGATGACACCGGTCACGGCCGATCTCTCCACCAGCCTCGGCAGCGCGCAGCCCGATTACTTCGGGGGCCTCACCAACTCGATGCGCTGGAAGGGCTTCGATCTGCGCACGTTCCTGCAGTTCACGCAGGGGAACGAGATTCTCAACATGAACCGCCTCTTCGCCGACGACGGAGGCAATTCGTCCGACAACAAGTTCGCCAACGTGCGAAACCGCTGGCAGAAGCCGGGCGACATCACCAATCAGCCCCGCATGGGCAGCACCGGCGGCGCCCGCTTCATGTCGGATCGCTTCATCGAGGACGGCTCCTTCGTGCGCCTGCAGGAAGTCACCCTCGGCTGGCGTATTCCGGCCGCGCTTGCGAAGCAGATGCGTGCCGACAACGCCCGTCTCTACGTGAGCGGCCGCAACCTCGTCACGTGGACCAACTACACGGGCTACAACCCCGACGTCAACTCGGCCGGCACCAACGCGAATCTGTCGCTGGGCGTCGACTTCTATGCTTACCCCCTGGCCCGCACGTGGACCGTGGGCATCAACGCCGGATGGTGATCATGACTTCCCTCAAGACC
>CAZNZG010000024.1:0-3290 GCA_964577455.1 uncultured Gemmatimonas sp.
CGCGCGGAGAAATCGGGCTTGAGGTTCGGATCGGGGGGCGTCTCGCGGAACCCCTCGAAGGTGTACGGGAAGTGCCCGTGGCTCACCACGAGCGGATACTTCGCCTCGGGATGTTCGTCGAAGCCGGCGGGCAACAGCACGTTGGCACCGATGTACATGTCGCGCCCCCAGAACTTGGAGAGACGCTCACTGCGGATGGTGACGTGCTTGATCCATTTGGTGTCTTTGGGAGGCGCGATCGGCGCGATCTCGTTTTCAAGCGCCAGGGTGGGCAGCATGCGCGCGCGCGCATCGAGCGTGATCCAGCGCGGCGTGCTGTACAGATTGCCCGGCTTGCGAGCCCATTGCTGCCCTTCACCCTTGTCCGGCGGCAGCTTGACGGTGTGGCCGCTACTGAGCGTGAACGTTTCGTAGCGGTTGAGCACCGCCTGCACCCAGTACCGGCCGCGCGGCAGCTCCCGCAGCGAGGCAAGCGGATAGGCGTCGGCCCGGTCGTTCACCATGCGCGTCGTGCCGGGGGTCCACGCGTCCACATCGGTGCCGAACACCAACTGCGACTCGGGACCGTCGCTCACCTGAAAGCGCGGCTCTCTCGTACTGTCGGTCGACACGAGCAGCAGCAGCCGCCCGTCGAGCGGCACGTTGGTCTTTCCCGCAGGCAGCGTGACCTGCACCTGCAGGGACGTAGTGGGGCGAGCTTGTGCGGAACACAGCGTGGAAGCCGTACCGAGGAGGCTCGCCAGAGCCACCGATCGGACACGCACCGAGTGCAGGGTAAATCGCATGGCAGGTCGCATAGCGGAAATCCGGATGAAGTGAACACGGGATCTCCGCTAAACTACCGCGTCGTGCGCTCAGCGCTTGGCTGCCAGCCCCTGCAACAGTGCGCCGATCGCAATACCGGCGAGCGCCCAGCCGAGTTCGTAGCTGCCGGCGCCCAGCCCCGCGATCGCCGGGCCGGGGCACACGCCGCACAGCCCCCAGCCGATGCCGAAGAGCGCGGCGCCCGTCACGGTCGGCCGATCGAGTACCGCGGCACGATGGGCGAAGCTGCCGCCGAACAACGGCCGGCGAAGCAGGCGTGGCGCGAGCTGATACGCCACCAGTGTGACGAACACGCCACCGCCCATCACCAGCATCAGCCCGAGGTCATGCAGACGGAGAAAGCCGAGGACGATCGCCGGCTGGATCATGGTGGACAACGACAGGCCGAAGCCGAACAACATGCCGGCCATCAACGCTGCGGCGAGCTTCGCCGCCGGCTTGATGCGCGTAGCGCGTACGCCGTCCTTCGTATACGTGGGGATGATCGTGGAGGCCACCTTATGCCACCGCCGTGCCGAACACGCGCACCATGAGATTGGCGGTGAGAAATGCGGTTGCCATGAAGGTGAGTACCGCCACCAGCGACGGGCGCGACAGCGAGGCCAGCCCGCAGATGCCATGGCCGGAGGTGCACCCCTGGGACAGCCGCGCCCCGTAACCCACGAAGAGGCCGCCGACGAACAGTTGCCACGCGGGCATCGCGACGGCCACACGCGACGAGGGGCCGAACCACATGAACCACACGGCGGCGCCGGCGATCAGCCCGGCGGCATACACGAGGCGCCAGACACGGCTTTCCGTGAGACTCGACTGCTGAAAGAACGGACGCCGTACCACGTACGACCACGTGGAGGAGAAGACGCTGCTCATGCCGCCGATCAGCCCCGTCGTCACGAAGAGCAGCGAGACACCGAGGCCGATCAACAGGCCACCGACCAGATAGTGCGACCACCCATATGGGAACATCACGAACTCCGGTGGATTACGGCCGCTTACGCGCGGGGGCACGCGGCATGAACGATTGCGGACGCCAGGTGGCAGGATCGCTGTCCACACCCAGCGTGGGCGCCACGACTTCCACGCGGTCGGCGTCGACGGCGATGAGCACCACGCCTCGTTCGCGATCCGGATAGAAGCTGCTCCATGCGGGATCCCACATTGCGTTCTGCGTGGCGCGATCGCGCACGACACGGGCGCGGCCGGTCACCACCACGTAACTGTCGGTGGCGGGATCGAAGTAGTGCATGGCGACGCGCGCGTTTGCCGCTACCTCACGGACCTTGCGCGTGCGCGGATTGGTCGCGAACCAGATACTCCACCCCGACAGCGGGGCGCGAGGCTGCACCGTCCGCGCCTGCGGCCGGCCCTCGGCATCGACGGTGACGAACGTCGCGTAGCGCGCAGCGTCCACGATGCGCCGCGCCACGGAATCGAGGCGGGCCGGCGCCGCCTGCCCGCCCGCCTGCCGCGGCCACACGCACACGCATACGCCCAGCCAGATGGTCGAGAACAGTACACGGGTCGCACGACGAAGATAGGTCATGCGGGAAAGCTATTGGCCGCGGCAACGGAATGCCGACCCCGGTCGTTGATTGTGCGATATGACCACTCGTCGCTGGACCATTCCGCTGGGCGCAGTCCTGGTGCATCTCGGCATCGGTTCCGTGTATGCCTGGAGTACGCTCAATCGCCCCATCCTGGCGGCGATGCCGTCGCTGCCGTGGTGGGCGAGTCCGCCGTACACCACGTTCACCAGTGCACTGGTACTGCTGGGCCTCAGCGCGGCTTCGTGGGGACCGTGGGTCGAGCGCCGCGGCGCGCGCCCCGCAGCGCGGCTGGCGGCGCTGTGCTTCGCCACGGGGCTGACTGTGGGGGGCATGGGCCTGCTGCTCCGGCAACCGCTGTTGCTGTTCCTCGGCATGGGCATCCTGTGCGGTATCGGGTGCGGCATCGGCTACATCGCCCCGGTGAGTACGCTGGTGAAGTGGTTTCCCGATCGTCGCGGCATGGCGACCGGTTTCGCCATCATGGGGTTCGGTGGCGGAGCATTCGTGGCCGGCTACGCCAACGCATTCCTGATCGAACGTGTGGGCGTGGCACGGGCGCTGTTCGTGCTGGCGGCGGTCTATTGTGTGGTGATGCTCGCAGGCGCCCAGCTGCTCCGTGCTGCGCCGGTGGCGCCAGATAGCGAATCGGAGACACGCGCGGCCGAGGGGCTCACACGTCGCGAGGCGCTCCGCACCCCGCAGTTCGCGTTGCTGTGGGGCATGCTGTGCATCAATGTGACCGCGGGCATTGGTATTCTCGCGCAGGCGAGCCCGATGATGCAGGATCTCTTCGGACGAACGCCTGCGCAGGCCGCAGGTGTAGTGGCGATCATCAGCGTGTTCAACGCCATGGGACGCCTATTCTGGTCGAGCGTGTCGGATCACTTCGGTCGCCGCAACACGTATCTCACCTTCTTT
>CAZNZG010000024.1:3390-24712 GCA_964577455.1 uncultured Gemmatimonas sp.
CCCGGCATGTCGCGGGTGGCGATCTACGACCAGCCGCTGCAGCTCCTCGCCGGGCTGCTGGCGGTGGGGTTCGTGCTCACGCTGCTGGTGAAGCCGCTGCGCACTGATACATAGTTCGCCGGGGATTGATCCGGCCAAGATGACTGCAGAGGCAGCAAAGACAGCGGAGGCAGTGCGCACGGCCGTAGCGTCTCCGCTGCCTTCCGGTCTCTGCTGTCTTTCCTGTCATCTTGGACGTTCGCGGCACGTTGGCCGCGCGGACGCTACATTCGCGCACCCCTCTCACCGGAGTGTGCCCGTGCGTCAGATGCTGCCTGCTGTGCTTTTCGCCCTGCTGCTCCCCGCTACGGCATCGGCGCAGGCCACGAACCCCCGCTTCGGCCGATGGCTGCTCAAGAGTGAGGCCCCGGCACCCGCGAGCAACATCATGAGCTACGAGCCGTTCGGCACGGGCGGCATGAAGGTCACCATTCAGGCGGTCAACGCGAAGGGCGATACCACCCGCTGGTGGTACACCACCAGTTTTGACGGCAAGGACATGCCGGTGACCGGCAATGCCGGGCAGACGCATGCAGCCGTACGAAGCGTCTCACCGCTCGTGAACGAGATCGTGAACAAGAAGGACGGGCAAGTCACACAACGTCTCACCAACGTGCTCTCACCCGACCACAACACGATTGCCGTGATCTACATGCGGGAGGACGCCGCCGGACGAACCACCGGGGTGACGTTCGCGACCTATCTGCGCATGCCCTGACACGGCAGCTGCGGCACTACTGCGAAAAGATCTCGTTTGTGATCATCCACCCCATGTCGCTCAACACCCAGCGCGCCGTGTAGCGCCCCTCCTGCTGATGGGCGCGCCCCTTCACGCGCCAACGGCCCACCCAGTGCCCCAGCTCCGTGGCGCTGGTCCCGTCAGGATCGACGGTTACCGTCTCAGGGGTGCGCACGTAGCCGCCGAACCCCGGCGCTCGCATCTGCTGGTCCCAAGCCTCGAAGTTGGCGGCGCGCCCCCGAAGGACAGGGCCGCCGGCCACCTGCACTTCGACCGCTTCGCTCATGAAGCTCGTCACGTAATGCGCGTCGAGTGACGCAATGGCGGCGTTGGACTGACGGCGCAGGGCACGGATATCGGCAGCGTGATCTCGCATGCGTCACAATATGCCGCGGCGCTCGCGCGACAGGCAGGGCACGAAGGTGTGAGCCGGTAGGATCAAACAGAAAGCGCCGGACACGATGTGCCCGGCGCTTCCTTGCGCCGTCCGCGGAGTCTTTGTCGGCCCTTGGCCGCGATGGCACCTGCAGCCATCCAAGTCCGCGTCGGCACCCGCTTGGCTGCGATCAGCTGCAGCCAACGGTGCGTTCCACGCTGCGGTGGAATGTTGCAGCGGGTCGATGCACGCGGTGCACTCTCGCTTCGCCTCTGGAACCCCGAGGAATCGGGACCGATCCCCGACCCGCCGAATTCATCGTGGAGGCATCGCCCTCACTCTGCGAGATCAACATGCCACCATCGCCCGATGCACACCATAAGGGAAACCCGTACCCCGACTCCGCCGTACCTCGCCTGCCCCGTACCTCAGCCCCCGGTGCCGAACTGACGCGTGAACTTCACGAATACGCTGCGCTGCTGCGGACGTACCCAGTTGAAGAACCCGGTGGCATCACGCCCGTCGTTCAGCACCACGAACAGCCCCGTACCGGCCGTATTCAGCCAACCGAAACGCACGTTGGCCGACCAGATGCGCTGCTGATTGTTGAACTGGGTGAGCGTCTGCACGAACACACGCGGCGTGAAGAAATAGTTCAGGCGCACCGCCTGCAGCGTGCGCTTGAAATTGCCCTCGGGGAGCCGCACGTCGTTGTGATCGATCGTCAGCGAGCCGGAGAAGGTGGCACCACGACGAACCGTGAGCGTACCATTGCCGCCGCTGCGCGTACCCGTCCAGAAGTTGCCGAAGTCGAAGCGCCCCGTAGCGGTGATGTTCTCGCTCGGATCGGTGGTATAGTCGAAGCCCAGCGTCCCCCACTGGTACTGCCCTGGTGCGAGCACGACGCCAGGAGAAATTTCGAACGGCTGCTGGAGCCCTTCCTGCGAGATGTTCCACTCGGGGCCGAAGCGCGAACTGTTGGCGAACTCGATCTCCGTGACATCGATGTGCCAGTAGCCGGTCTGCCGGAAGCCGTCGTCGACATCGTAGAAGCCGCGATAGCTCACATGCGGATTCCACTGGCGGAACCATCCCCACTCCGGCTTGCGCCAGAGATACATGGCGGTCGCATCGAAGGTGCGATACCCCGCCGGACGGCTCATGAAGCCCACCTCGGGATTGAAGTCTTCACCGATCTGCGCGACGCGCGCGTTGGCGTTGAACACGTTCGTGGCGTACGCCACGCGCGCGCTGTACGCGAGATCGTCGCCGGTACGCCCCGGCGTGGTGGTCTTCGCGGCCCACAGGTCACTCGTCCACTTCTGCCCCACGCCAAGGCGTCCGTCGAGCGCGAACGTGCGGTTCACGTTGCCGGCATCCTCGGTGGAGAGACGCTGCACGGCCATCACGCCGAGGCGTGAGCGGGCCCCCACCTCACGTACTGCGCGCGCCACGGAATACGACTGCCCCGACGTGCCCGCCTCCGGTGCGTCGGTCACCATCTGCAGGAGACCGATCGTCGTGCTTCCCACACGCCCCGAAAGACGGCCACCGCCAAGAATCGGCTGTGGCGTGCCGTTCTCCGAGATACCGATGCGGCGCGTGAAGAAGAGATCAACGGCCTGCGGCGTCCCCGCGGAAAACACGCCGGCGTTTTCGAGGAAGAATGGCCGCTTCTCCGGAAAGAAGATCGGGAAGCGCGTGAGATTCACACGCTGGTCGTCCACTTCCACCTGCGCGAAGTCGGTATTGACCGTGAGATCGAGCGTGAGGGCCGGTGTCACGCCGTACTTGATTTCGCCGCCGAGTTCGGTGGGGGTCGTCGCCGACTTGAGCCCCGTGTTCCACCGCTCCTGACTCGACGTGAGCACGTACGGCGTGACCGTCTGGATGCGGCGCACGGGCGGTGTGAGGTTGGCGAGATTGCCGGCGAGTGACAGGCGATAGAGGTTGAACTGGCGCGGAATGAAGGACCAGTACAGCTCTTCATTCTTTCGACGGATCATGCGCGACACGTTGAGCCCCCACGTCTGCTCGCCGTTCGCCGACTGGTAGCGGATGGTGGAGAACGGAATGCGGAACTCCGCCGTCCAGCCGAGCGAATCGATGCTGGTGGCCACCGTCCAGCTCGCGTCCCAGTTCACGTTGAATCCGCCCATCGCACCGGCCTGCATGCGGTTCTGCCCCGGCACCATCGACCCGCCCCCCTCACCCTCGCGGATCACCTGGCCGTCGTACTCGATACCGGCTGGCGTCGTGCCGAACACGAAGCCGTTCTGGTGATCGTGATAGGTGTCGAAGATGAACGCGATGTAGTCGCTGTTGGCGAGCGTCACATCGCGGATCTTCTCACCGGGAATGATCAGCGACGGTTCGCGGTCATACATCCGCGCCCCGATGTAGAGGAACTTGCCGTCACTGGCAAAACGCACCTCGGTGCGCTCCGACGCGGGCACGCCCTCGTTGAGTTCGCGCTGCACGAAGTCCTTGACCGGCGCGCCCTCGCGCCAGACCGCCTCGTCGAGACGCCCGTCAATCGTGGGTCCGTCGCTCTCGAGTTTGATCACGTTGATCGTGGGGCGTGGACGGGCGCGCGCCGCACGGGCGAACGAGTCGGCCACGGCAGCATCGAGGCGCATCCCCCCCGCCGGTGGGGCCGGCTGAGCGGTGGCGGTGGAGGCAAGCGACGGCAGAGCCAACAGCAGCAGGGCAAGCACACGGCTCGCCACGCGACGTGCGCGGTGGGAGAACAGCGACATGAGGAGCGGAGGGAGGAGGAGGGAGGGGCTGTCCACATTACGCCCACCCTCCCCGCTCCGTTCGTTCCGCCCGGCGGGCTGGACATGCTCCCTCGCAGGCTGCCTCTTCTCTCCATGGCCATCGACCCCAATTCCCGCCGTCAGTTCCTCACCTTCCTCGCCGGCAGCCCATTGCTCGCGGCCGCCGGGCTCGACCACACGTGGCTCGCCGCGCTTGGGGCCGACACCCGCACCGATGCGCTGCTGCAGGCTGCCGACACGGTGGCTGGTGCCCGGCACCCGGTGCTGCAGCCGCCGCGCATCACACGGGCCGCTGATGCTCTCGACGTGTTCGACTTCGAGAGCGTGGCGCAGCAGAACATCCCGGTGGCACACTGGGGGTACCTGATGACGGGGACCGACGACGACGGGACCATCGCCGCCAATCGCGCCGGCTTTGACCGCTGGACGCTCAAGCCGCGCCGCCTCATCGACGTGAGCCGCATCGATGCGAGCATGACGATCTTCGGCAGCCGCTATCCCACACCGATCATCGTCAACCCGCTCGGCAGCCAGAAGGCGTTCCACAAGGACGGCGAGATCGCCACCGCGAAAGCCGCTCGCGCCCGCGACCACCTCATGGTGCTCTCCACAGTCGCGACCACATCCATCGAGGACGTGATTGCCGCGCGCGGAGGACCGGTCTGGTTCCAGCTCTATCACCAGACGGATTGGTCGATCACGAAGCAGATGGTCAAACGGGCGGAGCGCGCCGGGGCACCGGCGATCGCGTTCACCGTGGACCTGCTGGGCGGCAGCAATCGCGAAACGATGATCCGTGAAGCACGACGCGACACGCGCGAATGCACCAAGTGCCACCTTGGTGGAGCGCCGCTTCCCGGCGTGAGCGGGCGGGTGGACGACCGGGACAACCGCCGCAAGCCCAACCTCGTGGGCTACGAGAAACTCCCCCCGCAGCTCGAAAAGGGAACACCCACCTGGGAGTTCGTGGACCGCCTCAAGCAATCCACCAGCATGAAGGTGTTGCTCAAGGGCATCGTGACCGGTGAAGACGCGGCACTGGCCGTTGAGCATGGTGTGGACGGCCTGTTCGTGTCGAATCACGGCGGGCGGGCCGAAAACTCGCGCCGCGCCACCATCGTGTCGCTGCCGGAGGTCGTGCAGGGCACTGCCGGACGGATCCCGGTGATTTGCGACGGTGGCTTCCGCCGCGGCACCGACGTGTTCAAGGCCATGGCGCTCGGCGCCACAGGGGTGGGCATCGGACGTCCCTACATCTGGGGGCTCGGCGCGTTCGGCCAGGAAGGCGTGGAAGCAGTGCTCACGATCCTGCGCAAGGAGTTCGAGCTCACGATGAAGCAGAGTGGCACGACGACCCTTTCGCAGATCTCGGCGCGGCACATCGCGTCTACGTGACCCGTGCCGCCTTGCGTGCAGCACGCTCGGCGAAGAACCGCTGCACCAGCTCTTCCCGCTGCGGACTGGCGAGGCAGTCGAGAAAGGCACGGGCTTCAACCGCTGCTCCTTCGTCGTAGGGCAAGTCCACCGCGGCGGTCACGCACTCCACGATCCGCGCCGGTGCATACGCATGCGCCATCTCGCGCTGCACACGCTGCCGTGCCTCGTCGATGGCGGCATGGGCCGTGGTGGTATCGTGCAGCGCCTGCCCGTCACGTGCCCGCTTCACCGGTCCACCAGCGTCGACCAATACGCGTGCCCACTGCAGGGCATGGGCAACCGGATCGTCGGCCAGTACATCCAGCAATCCGGCGGCCAGTGCATCGGCAGCGCCCAGCCGGCGTCCGGTGAGCATGAGGTCGAGTGCCAGCGCCGCACCACACAGACGCGGCGCGCGCTGCGTACCCCCGGCTCCCGGGAGCAATCCCAGCAGGACCTCGGGGAACGCCACCTCGGCCTGGGGCGCGGCCACGCGGTAGTGAGCCGCGAGTGCGATCTCGAAGCCGCCGCCGAGTGCCGCGCCCTGCATTGCCGCCACCACGGGCTTGGTGCACGCGTTCAGCCGATCGCAGACAGCGTTGAGCAACGGATCCCGCCGCGGGCCGCTGAACTCACGGATGTCGGCGCCCCCCACGAACACCGTTCCCGTGCTGCGGAGCACCATGGCCCCGAGCGTGGGGTCGGCATCGAGACGTTCCGCCGCCTGCAGCAGCGCCTCGCGTACGGCATGGCCGAGCGCATTGACCGGCGGGTTGTCGATCGTCACCAGGAGCATGTCATGGGACGTGCCGTGGACGATCTCGCACACGACCGGCGGTGGCGGGGTGTGCGTCATGCGTCCGGCACCACTGCCGTGACCTCGATCTCCACGCGTGCACGCGCCTCCATGAGCGCCGTGACCTGCACGGCCGTCATGGCGATCGCATAGTGCCCGATGAGCTCACGAAAGGCGGCGCCGATGGCGGGGAGCGCCGCCTGATACTCCGCACGGTCCACGACGTACCACGTCATGCGCACGATATGCTCCGGGCCTGCTCCCCCCGCACGCAATACGGCCACCACGTTCACGAGCGCCTGCCGTGCCTGCTGGGCAAAGTCGTCGCTGTGGAACACACCCTGTTCATCCCAGCCGATCATGCCGGCCACGAACAGCTGCCGCCCCGTCGCGGCAACGCCGTTCGCATAGCCCCGCGGACGCGGCCAGCCGTCCGGCAAGAGGGTCTCGTTCATGACTGCGTCTCCTGAAAGCGGGCGATGGCCGCACGAAGATCCTCGGGGAACGGTGCGGAGCGATGGGTGTCGAGATCGGTGCAGACGATGACCTGCCGCGCCTCTACGCGCACGCCGTCGTCGCCGCAAATCTCGAACTGTAGCGTGAGCGAAGAGCGTCCCAGTCGCTCCACGCCAAGTCGCACGGTGATGCGATCCCCCATGCGGCTGATGGCACGGAAGTCGGATTCCCATCGAACCGAGGGCAACCCCACACGACGGGGACCGAGCAACTGCTCGTAGGGGATGCCGAGCGCATCGGAGATCCAGGCTTCCACGTGATCCTGAAAGACCAGGAACACGTGGGGGAAGAACATGATTCCCGCCGGATCGCAGGCGCTGAACGGCACTCGCACACTGCGTTCGAACACGACACCGTCCGTCACGGCGCCTCCAGCGGCAATTCGCTGCTCTCAGGGAGGCGGAAGCGTTGCAGCTTCCCTGTGGCGGTGCGCGGGAGCTGCGAGACGAAGCAGACGGCGCGTGGATACTTGTAGGGAGCGATATGCGCCTTCACATGCTCCTGCAGCAGGCGAACCGTTTGGGCGGTTCGCGTCACCCCCGGGCGCAATACGACCCACGCCTTGACGATGTTGCCACGCTCGCTGTCGGGGACACCATACACGCCACACTCCGCAACGGCGTCGTGCTGCAGCAGGCAGGCCTCCACTTCAGGGCCGGCGATGTTGTATCCGGAGGAGATGATCAGATCATCGGTACGGGCGTGGTAGTGAAAGTACCCGTCGGCATCGCAGGAGTACGCGTCTCCGGTGTAGTTCCACCCGTCGCGCACGTACGTGCGCTGCCGGTCGTCGTTGAGGTATCGGCAGCCGGTCGGGCCCTTCACCCGCAGCTTGCCCACGGTGCCCACGGGCACGGGCATACCGTCGTCGTCCACCACCTCCGCCACGTACCCTGGCACCGGCTTGCCCGTGGCACCGGGGCGGGCACTCGCTTCGTCGGCGCTGATGAAGATGTGCAGCAGCTCGGTCGCACCGATGCCGTCGATCATCTCGATCCCCGTGGCCTCGCGCCAGAGCGTGCGCGTGGCTGCCGGCAACGCCTCTCCGGCGGAGACGCACTTGCGCAGCGACAGTGCCCGCAAGTCATGGCCGAGCGCGGCGAGGGCACGATACGACGTGGGCGCCGTGAAGAGGATCGTGGCGCCGAAGTCGCGAATCCCTTCGTAGAGCTGCGGTGGAGCCACCTTCTCGAGAAGCACGGCACTGGCTCCCACCGCCATGGGGAAGAGCACGAGCCCACCCAACCCGAAGGTGAACGCCAGCGGCGGACTGCCGATGAACACGTCGTCGGCCGTGGGGCGCAGCACATGTGGAGGCCAGCACCGGCAGATCGCCATCACGTCGCGATGGAAGTGCATCGTGGCCTTGGGCACCCCCGTCGTGCCCGAGGTGAAGCCCAGCAGACAGGTGTCATCGGCGGCGGTATCCACGGCGATGAACGGCACACCGTAGCTGGACATGTGGCGTTCGAGACCGACCGGACCGGGCTCGTTGAAGCAGCGGATTTCCCGCAGCACCGGCGCCTCGGCGGCCGCCTGCCGCAGCTCGTCCGCGAGAGCGGCGTCGCAGAGCGCATGCGTTGCCTGACTGATGCGGATGATCGTGGCGAGCTCTCCGGCCCGCAGCATGGGCATGGTGGTCACCACGATCCCGCCGGCCTTCACCACCGCGAACCAGCAGGCCACCAGCATCGGGCAGTTCGGTGCCCGCAGCAGCACGCGATTGCCGGGGACCAATCCCATCTCCTGCGTGAGCACGTGTGCGATGCGGTCGACCCGATCGAGCAGATCGCGGTAGCTCCATACGACACCCGGTGCGCGCAGGCAGGGTCGGTCCCCCCATCCCCGCACGTGGACCGCCTCGTCGAGCAGCGCCACCGCACAGTTGAGCTGCTCGGGGAACTGGAGAAACGGCAGATCGAAGAGGTAGTGCGGCTGCGCGTCGAGTGGAGGGAGCGAATCGGACGCGAACGTGTCGAGGTGCGCGCTGGGCATGTGATCAGGAGTCCGAGGCGTGCGGGGGGCGCGAGGCGGCGTGCGTCTTGAGCAGTTCGCGGGCAATGATCAATTGCTGCACTTCACTGGCCCCCTCGTAGATGCGGAGGGCGCGGATCTCCCGGTACAGTCGTTCCACGGGCACGTCGTGCACCACGCCCATGCCACCCCACAGTTGCACCGCGGCATCGATCACCCGCTGGGCCCCTTCGGTGGCCACGTACTTGGCCATCGCGGCTTCGGCGGTCACGGTGCGTCCGGTGTCACGCTGCCACGCCGCGCGATAGGTATGCAGCGCGGCGCTGTCGATCTGCATCGCCATCGTCGCCAGTGTGGCCTGGGTGAGCTGGAAGTCGGCCAGCACGCCACCGAACATCCGACGGGAGGTGACGCGCTCGAGGGCCTCCGCCATCGCACGACGGGCAAAACCGAGCGCGGCCGCCGCCACCGAGGTACGGAATACATCGAGCGTACGCATGGCGAGCTTGAAGCCCGCTCCAGCGGCTCCCACCCGTTGGGTGACCGGCACCCGACAGTCGGTGAAGCGCAGCCTCGCCAATGGATGCGGCGCAATCACGTCGATCCGCTCGGCGATCTCGAGCCCCGGTGTATCGGCATCCACGATGAAGGCCGAGATGCCACGCGCACCGGGGGCTTCCCCGGTGCGCGCAAAGACCACGTAGAAGTCGGCGATCCCGCCGTTCGAGATCCAGGTCTTCTCACCGTTCAGTACGTACGCATCGCCATCGGCACGGGCCGCGCATTGCATGGCAGCCACGTCGGAGCCGGAGTCCGGCTCCGAGAGCGCGAAGGCGGCAATGGCCTCGCCGCGGGCGACCCGCCGCAGGTAGCGCGCGCGCTGCTCGCTGGTTCCATCGAGACTGATCGCCCCCGAGCCCAACCCCTGCATCGCGAAGGCGAAGTCGGCGAGTCCGTTGTGCGTGGCCAGCGTTTCGCGGATCAGGCAGATCGATCGCGTATCGATCGCCTCCCCTGCTCCGCCGAACGCCTGACCCGCCACCGCATGCGCGAGCCAGCCGTGTGCTCCCAGCAGCCGCACGAGGGCTCGGCAATCGGCATCGGCATCACCGGTATGCAGGCTGGCGACATGCTCGGCGGCCCACGCATCGAGCGTCGTGGCGAGCGCCGTATGGTGGGGGGCGAAAAAGGGCCATGACAGATGATCGGCAGCGGTCATGGTCATCGCCCCGTAAACACCGGTGTTTCCTTCGCCACGAACGCATGGTACGCCGCGCGGAAATCCTGCGTGAGCATGCACAATGCCTGCGCCTGCGCTTCGGCCTCGATCGCCTGCTCGATCGACATACTCCACTCCTGATGCAGCATCGTCTTGGTCAGACCATTGGCGAAGGTGGGCCCCTGCACCAGGCGGCGTGCCATGGCGGTCGCATCGGCGAGCAGCTGTTCGGGCTCCACCAGTCGGTTGAAGAAGCCCCAGCGCTCACCTTCCTCACCACCCATGCTGCGGCCGGTGAACAACAGTTCGCTGGCGCGCCCCTGTCCGATGAGGCGGGGCAGCATGGCGCAGGCCCCCATGTCGCACCCCGCGAGCCCCACGCGATTGAAAAGGAACGCCGTGCGACTGCGCGCCGTCCCCAGGCGCAGATCCGAGGCCATGGCGAGGATCGCGCCGGCACCGGCACACACCCCATCGACGGCGGCCACAATGGGCTGCGGGCAGGCGCGCATGGCCAGCACCAGGTCACCGGTGAGCCGGGTGAAGCGCAGCAGATCCGGGGCCTCCATGGCCACAAGCGGCGCGATGATCTCGTGCACATCGCCACCCGAGCAGAAGTTGCCGCCGGCCCCAGTGATGATCACCGCATGGACGTCCGTGGCCTGCCGCAGTCGGCGAAAGGTATCGCGAAGTTCGACATAGCTCTCGAAGGTGAGCGGATTCTTCCGCTCCGGCCGGTGCAGCGTGACGGTGGCGACGCCATCGACGCATTGCCACTGGAAATGCACCGGCGCGTGGTCGGCCATGGTGCACCGTGTTCCTGCATCGAGGCCGGCGGTAAGGCTGCTCATGACGCGCGCTCCTTGCGCGAGAGGGGGCGGAGATCCTGCTGTGGGGCGAGATGGGCTCGCAGTCGGCCGAGTTGTTCGTAGAGCATCTCCCGGTGCTGGCCGTCGAACCCCTCGAAGAGCTCGACCAGCCACTGTTCGTGCTCGGCGGCCATGGCGAGGAACTGCGTACGACCCTTGCGGGTGAGTGACACGATCGTGGAGCGGCGATCGTGCGGGTCCACGGCGCGCGTTACGTATCCGTCCGTCACGAGCTGCTCGGTGAGCATGGTGACATTGCCGCCCGTCACCATCAGGTTGCGCGAGAGCACGTTGAGCCGAAGCCCATCGGGGTGTCGTTCCAATTGCGCGAGATAGTCGAAACGGGGCAACGTGACACCGAAGCGCTCGCGAAGACGCGTACGGATGACCTGCTCGATCTGTGTGCTGCAGGAGAGGAGACGGAGCCAGAGGCGCACCGCCGAATGATCGGTCGACTGCGCACGCGCTTCCTGACCGAGCCGATCCTGCTCCACCACGTGCACGTGGGTATAGCGCCGGGCTGGTGCCATGCTCACATCACCTCGCCGCCGCTCACCGACACGATCTGTCCCGTGACCGACGCAGCACCGGCGGAGCAGAGCCACGACACGGCACTCGCCACTTCGGCGGGCGAGATGAACCGCTGCTGCGGATTGAGGGCCGCCAGCTGCGCTCGCGCCTGCTCGGCCGTACGCCCCGTCTTCTGCACGATGTTGTCCACGCTGCGCGTGAGCATGTCGGTCTCGGTGAACCCAGGGCAGACGGCGTTCGCCGTGATGCCGCTCGCGGCCACCTCGAGCGCGAGCGATCGCGTGAAGCCGATCACGCCGTGCTTGGCGGCGGCATACGCGGCCACATAGGGATATCCCCGCTGCGCGGCCGTACTGGCAATGTTCACCACGCGCCCCCAGCCGGCCGCCCGCATGCCGTCGATCACGGCGCGCGTGCAGTGAAACGTGCCGGTGAGGTTCACCGCGAGCATCTGCTGCCACAGGGCATCCGAGGTGCGCGAGACGGGGGCGCTCTCAGCCTGCCCGGCGTTGTTGACCAGCACGTGCACGGCAGGGAGGGCGGCAAAGGCGCGCGTGACGGCGTCACTGTCCGTCACATCACACACACACACACGGCTGCGGGGCCCCAATGCCGACGCGAGGGCCTCGAGCGGCGCGCGTGTTCGCCCCAGCAGGGTGACGGTGAAGCCATCCTGCACCAACTGTTCGGCGATGGCGGCACCGATGCCGCGACCGGCACCGGTGACCACCGCGTGCGCGCCATCCGGCAGAGCGGAACCGTTGGCGACACCGGCAGCGGTGCCCCCGCTCATGGGGTACGATTCCCGCTGTCGGTGCTGCTGGTTGCCCCACGCGCAAATCCACCGGATGGCGGGGGCGCCTGCTGCGCCTTCTCGCGGGCGAAGCCTGCTTCGAGCTGCGCCTTTCCGGTGCGATACGGCTTGGGCCACGTGATGGCGGTGTAGCCGATCCGCGCGGCCTCGGTGAGCGTCCACGCCGGATTGGCGAGATGCGGGCGCGCCACCGCGCAGAGGTCGGCGCGTCCGGCCGCGATGATCGAGTTCACATGATCCGCTTCGCTGATCGCCCCGACGGCGATCGTCGCGATGCCCGCTTCCTGCCGGATGCGATCGGAGAAGGGCGTCTGGAACATGCGACCGTAAGTGGGCTTCTCCCGCTTGCTCACCTGCCCCGACGAACAGTCGATCATGTCCGCGCCGGCGAGCTTGAACGCCCGCGCGATCTCCACCGCATCGGCCGGGGTGATTCCACCCTCCACCCAGTCGTGGGCGGAGATACGGACCGACATCGGCAGCGTGTCAGGCCAGACGGCGCGCATGGCACTGAATACCTCGAGGGGATACCGCAGCCGCCGGTCGAGCGCGCCGCCGTACTCGTCGGTCCGCTGGTTCGTGAGCGGCGAAATGAAGCTCGACAGCAGATACCCGTGCGCGCAGTGGAGCTCGAGCCAGTCGAAGCCCGCCGCGGCGGCGCGGCGCGTGGCCGCGACGAACTGCTCACGCACGTGGTCCATCTCGGCGCGCGTAATCTCGCGGGCACGCGGACTCACTCCCGGCAGATACTCCTGGGGCGAGGCGCTCACCAGCGGCCAGTTCGCTTCGGCACCGTCGGGAGGGAGCGGCAGGTCGATGCCGTCCCATGCGCGGCGCGTGGAGCCCTTGGCGCCGCTGTGCCCGAGTTGCAGCGCGATCCGCGCATCGGTGTTGGTGTGCACCCACTCCACGATGCGCTGCCACGCCTGCTGCTGCTCGTCGTTCCACAGCCCCGGGCATCCGGGAGTGATGCGCGCCTCCGGACTGGGGCACGTCATCTCCGCGAACACGAGCCCCGCCCCGCCCATGGCACGCGCGCCCAGATGGACGAGATGATAGTCACCGGGGATGCCCTCCTCGGCGGAGTACTGTGCCATGGGTGAAACCACCACGCGGTTCTTGAGCACCACCGAGCGCACCTGCAGCGGGGTGAACATGGGTGGCACCGGCGTGACGGGCGCGACGATCGGCGCGACAGCGGCGACCGGCGCCGAGACCTGTGCCACGGCCCGGTCGGCAAGCCAGCGCTCGTACCCTTCGAGCCAGGCACGATCACGGAGACGCAGATTCTCGTGGCTGATGCGCTGACTGCGCGTGAGCATCGAGTACATGAACTGCTCGGGCTCGAGCTGGTCGCAGTACCGCGTGCCGCACACCTCGAACCACTCCATCGCGTTCCAGGCAGCATTCTGGATGCGCAACGTCTCCACTCGCCGCAGCTCCTGAAATCGCGCGAGTACGTCGGGGATCTGCTCCGGTGCATCACCGCACTGCTGGAACTGTCGCACCAGCTCGATCGCATCCTCGAGAGCCAGCTTGGTGCCGGAGCCGATCGCGAAGTGAGCGGTATGGACGGCATCACCCATGAGCACCACGTGGCTGCCGTTCCGGTTGCGCAACCACCACTGTTCGCAGACGATGCGCTGGAAGTTGAGCCACGCCGAGCCGCGCAGATGCCGCGCATTGGTCATGAGGCGCTCGCCCTCCAGCGACTCTGCGAAGAGGCGCTCGCAGAACGCGACCGACGCCTCCTGATCGGCCTGATCGAGACCATGCGCACGCCACACCGACTCGGGACACTCCACGATGAACGTCGTGGTCTTGGCGTCGAACTTGTAGATGTGCGCCTGAAACCACCCGTGCTCGGTGCGCTGGAAGTCGAAGGTGAAGGCGTCGAAGAGCTTGTGCGTGCCCAGCCAGATGAAGCGGTTGGGGCGCGTCACGATGTCGGGGCGGAACACGTCGGCATACGCGCTGCGGATGCGCGAGTTGATGCCATCCGAGGCGATGATCAGATCGGCATCCGGGAAGTCGAGATCCGAGTCCACCTCGGTCTCGAAGCGGAGCTCCACCCCGAGCGCTTCACACCGGGCCTGCAGGATGTTGAGCAGGTGCTTGCGGCCGATGCCCACGAAGCCGTGGCCGCCGGAGCGGATGCGCCGCCCCTTGAAGCGCAGCTCGATGTCGTCCCAGTGACTGAACGACTGCTCGATCTCGTCGCACGTTTCCGGATCCCAGCGTCGCATGTTCTCCATCGTGGCATCGGAGAACACGACCCCCCATCCGAAGGTGTCGTACGGCTTGTTGCGCTCGACCACGGTGATGTGGTGAGCGGGATCGAGCTTCTTCATGAGGAGGGCGAAGTAGAGCCCGGCCGGCCCCCCGCCAATACAGACGATGCGCATGCGCTACAGTACGTCTGATTACTTCAACCTTCAAGTAATCGGCTTACGTCCGAGCCTCGGCGCCGTTCCTCAGCCCGCCGTGGGTGCCCCGCGCAGCATGGCCGCCAGCAGTTCCTTGAGCAGCTTGGCCGCCACCATGGCCGTGCGCCCCGATACGTCGCGCTGCGGGTTGAGCTCCACCAGATCGGCCCCGACGATGGGCCCACGGAGCTGCTGCAGCATCGTGATCACATCGCGGGTGCGAAGCCCACCGGGCTCCCAGTGCGATACGCCGGGCGCGTACGCCGGGTCGAGTGCATCGATGTCGAGCGACACGTAGAGGGGGCCATCGAGCTGCGGCCGCGCGCCCTGCTCCCAGGCTCGCATGTCGATCACGGTCACCCCGAAGCGGTCGGCCTGCGCCCGCTGGTGCCCACTGAGTGTACGGATTCCTACCTGCACGAGGCGGGCTGCGAGGCCCTCCTCCATGATCCGGGCAAAGGGGCAGGCATGCGAGAACCTGTCTCCCTCGAACTCGTCGTAGAGATCGGCATGGGCGTCGATGTGCAGGATGGTCAGCTCCGGGTGTACGGAGGCCACGGCCCGCAACACGGGGTAGGTGATCGAGTGATCGCCGCCCAGCACGAGCGGTCGCCCCCCCGCCTCGAGCAGCGCTCGTACGCCGTCCTCGATGCTCGCGCGCGGATCGCCGCCGCCGGAAAACGCCACATCGCCACCGTCACGCCAGCCACCGGCGCCAAGGTCGCGGAGGTCCTCCGTCCACAGGTTGGCCGACGGCGAATGCAGCGCGTCACGAATGCACTGCGGCGCCTCGGAGGGGCCGCGGAGGAACGAGCTGCTCGCATCGTACGGCACGCCGAGGAGCGTGGGGACGCCGAGCGCGAGGCTCACGTGACGGCCTGCCGCACCTGATACTCGGGTGCGCGCCAGGCCTCCGTCCGCAGGATCTCCGCCAGCTCGTTCACCGCGGCGGCGATGTCGTCGTAGCGCAGGTACAGCGGCGTGATGCCGAAACGCATGATGTCGGGGGCCCGGAAGTCGCCAATCACGCCACGCGCGATCAGCGCCTGCATCACCGCATAGCCCTCCTCATGCCGGAACGATACATGGCTGCCGCGCGGTGCTCCCGCCGGGGGCCCCACCAGCTCCACGCCGAAGCCATCACAGCGCACGGCCACGAGCTCCATGAAGAGCGCCGCCATGGCGCGCGACTTGGCCTCGACCTGCGCCATCGGGACTTCGAGGTGCAGATCCACTCCACTTTCGAGAGCAGCCACTGCCAGCACGGGTGGCGTACCGCAGAGGAAGCGGTCGATGCCGGTGCCCGCCTCGTAGTGATCCACGAAGGCAAAGGGACGGGCATGCCCCATCCAGCCGCCCAACGGCGATTGCACACGATCGTGATGGCGTTCGGCCACGTACAGGAACGCCGGCGCGCCAGGGCCACCGTTGAGGAACTTGTATCCGCACCCCACGGCGAAGTCTGCGTGCGCCGCGTTCAGATCGAGCGGAACGGCCCCCACCGAGTGACTCAGATCCCACAGCACCAGCGCACCCTTGGCATGTGCCGCCGCGGTGACCTCCGCGATGTCGTAGCGCTCGGCGGTCTTGTAGTGCACGTGCGTAAGCAACACGAGCGCCGTCTCGTCGGTGATCTGCGACAGCAGCTGCTCGCGCGGCGCCAGCTGCAGACGACGGGTACCGCCGAGCGTCCGGAGCGCCGACTCCACCATGTAGAGATCGGTGGGGAAGTTGCCCGGTTCGGAGAGCACCACCGGGCGCGCGGGCTGCGCCTGCAGGGCCGCCACGATGAGTTTGTAGAGATTCACCGACGTCGAATCGGCCACCACGACCTCGTGCGCGTTCGCCCCGATCAGTCGTGCGATCTTGCCCCCCACACGCCGCGGTGCACCGATCCAGTCCGCGCTGTTCCAGCTGCGGATCAGCCCCGTGCCCCACTCCTCGGTCATTGCCGTGTTCACCCGGGCCACCGTCTGCCGCGGGAGCGCGCCAAGGGAGTTGCCGTCGAGATAGATCACGCCCTCCGGCAGCGCAAAGCGCTCGCGGAACGGGGCCAGCGGATCGGCCGCGTCGAGCGCGGCGATCCGTTCATTCAGAGACGTCGTGGTCATGTGGGGGAAAGGGGACGGATGGTGGCGTCACTGGTGCTGCGGTGCGCACCACGAAGAAACGTGTCGAGCGACGTGCCGCCGGTGCCGGCCATATCGCGCGCGGCGCCCGACGGCGCCACGATGTAGTCGTGCGCCAGACGCATGTGGGCATCACGGAAGCTGGCGATCTGCTGCAGCGCCTCGTTGTAGGCGTGCTGGAGCGCCGTGGTCCCATGGGTCACGCGCTCGCGCACGCGTGTGTCCTGTTCCACCTCTTCCACGAAGCGCCGATGCGGGGGCGGCATGTACGCGCGCACCGCGCGGAGATAGCTGCCGGCCGGGTTGTCGGCGTGCTTGACCCCCAGCATCGCGTCGAACAGCTGGAGAAGTGCGCTCTGTGCCGCACTCCCGCCGATATGGCGCTGCGGCTCTTCCGACACCCCTTCGTAGATCACCCCCGGCTTGGGCCATCCCGTGACGAAAGGCCGTACGCGCAGGTAGTACGTGGCCGGATCGCACCACTGGCGCACATGCTCGAGGGCTGCATGCACGGCCGGCATTCCGGCGGCAAAGTCACCGAGCGCCGCCGCGAGCTCGGCGTCGCTTCCGTCTGCGGACAGCAACGTCGCACGCGCCACCACGGGTAGCAGCGGCGCGCCGGCGAGTTCGACGCCCATGGAGGCGATGAAGAACCAGTCCTCGTCCACCCCCCCAAGGAACTGGATCTGCGTACGTGCGTTGTCGACCGACACGGGCGCACTCGGATCCACCAACCGCCAGTTGATGAGCGTGGTGGTGGCGTAATGCGCGATGGGCGGGCGATCCATGCGTGCCGCCAGTGCCGACAGCGGAACCGCCAGCGACGGGGGCAGCCGCAGATCGGGCTCGTCGCCCCCCCACACGTACGCGTTCGCATAGTGCGTGAGCAGCAGGAGCCCACGCTCCTGATCCGCCGGGGTCACGAGCCCCGATTCGTCGAGCAGCGGGAGCGCCCGGATCACGGCGCGCACCTTGCGAGAACGGATCAGCGCCGACAACTCCGGCGCCACGGCGTCCCACGCCGCATAGGCGGACGGGAGCTGGAGCGGGACAGGGACCGGTGGGACGAAGCCCGTGACGGGATCGACCTGGTAGTGGGAGAGTGCCATCCGAATAATCGTAGGGCGGGACGGGCCGTCATGACATTCGGTGTTTGTTCTCCTCTGCAACGTTTTCGGGCGGACGCGGGGGGTCGCCGTTCCGCATCCGCTCGCAGGCCGCTTTTTTTCAGCGCATGACCACCATCACCCAAGCCGATTTCATTCAGTCCATCGCGGACGCCCTCCAGCACATCTCGTACTACCACCCGCTGGATTACATCCACGCGCTGGCCGACGCCTACGAGAAGGAGCAGTCGCCGGCCGCGAAGGACGCGATCGCGCAGATTCTCACCAACTCGCGCATGTGTGCGGAAGGACACCGCCCGATCTGTCAGGATACCGGCAGCGTGGTAGTGTTCCTCAAGGTGGGGATGAACGTGCGCTGGGACGCCACCATGTCGATCCAGGAAATGGTCGACGAGGGTGTGCGTCGCGCCTACCTGCTCCCCGACAACATTCTCCGCGCCTCGATCGTGGCCGACCCGGCGTTCTCGCGCAAGAATACGCGCGACAACACCCCCGCCGTCGTGCACGTGGAGCTCGTTCCCGGCGACACGGTCGACGTGAAGCTCGGCGCCAAGGGGGGTGGCTCGGAGAACAAGTCGAAGTTCGCGATGCTCAATCCGAGCGACAACATCGTGGAGTGGGTGCTCAAGACGGTACCACTCATGGGCGCCGGCTGGTGCCCCCCGGGGATGCTCGGCATCGGCATTGGTGGCAGTGCCGAGAAGGCGATGCTCATGGCGAAGGAATCGCTCATGGAGCACATCGACATGGCGCAGCTCAAGGCGCGCGGTCCGCAGAACAAGATCGAAGAGCTTCGCATCGAACTGCACGACAAGATCAACGCGCTCGGTATCGGCGCGCAGGGCCTCGGCGGCCTCAGCACGGTACTCGACGTGAAGATCTGGGATTATCCCACGCACGCGGCATCGAAGCCGATCGCGATGATCCCCAACTGCGCCGCCACGCGCCACGCGCACTTCGTGCTCGACGGCAGCGGCGTGGCCTCGCTGCCGGTACCGCGCCTCGAGGACTGGCCCAGCATTACGTGGCGCCCTGACGCCAACGCGAAGCGCGTGGATCTCGACACGCTCACGCCGGAAGTCGTGGCCACGTGGAACGCAGGCGACCGGCTCCTGCTCAACGGCAAGATGCTGACCGGGCGTGATGCGGCGCACAAGCGTATTGCCGATCTCTTCGCCAGCGGCCAGGGACTCCCCGACGGGGTGGACTTCACCAACCGCGTGATCTACTACGTGGGTCCGGTTGATCCCGTGCGCGACGAGGTGGTGGGCCCCGCAGGCCCCACCACGGCCACGCGCATGGACAAGTTCACCGAGATGATGCTCGCGAAGACGGGACTCATCGCGATGGTCGGCAAGGCCGAGCGTGGCCCCGCCGGCCTCGAGGCGATCCGCAAGCACAAGGCGGCGTATCTCATGGCGGTCGGCGGCGCGGCCTATCTCGTGTCGAAGGCCATTCGTTCCTCACGGGTCGTCGCCTTCGAAGACCTCGGCATGGAAGCCATCTACGAGTTCGACGTGGAAGACATGCCGGTCACCGTGGCCGTGGATGCCATGGGGAACAACGTGCACGAGACGGGACCGGCCGTCTGGCAGGACAAGATCAAGAAGGGGCTGCCGATCCTCGCATGACCACACCGGCCTCATCTCCTGGCGCGGGGCCAGATGAGGCCGGCCATTGAGTTCGACAAGCACGCCCCCGTCCACATCGTCGTAAACGACACAGCGGCCGCCGAGCATCGTCTTGGCGGCCGCTTCGTGCGTGACCCGCCTTTCCCCTCCGGCGTTGCGCTGCGACGGTAAACCCGCAGGTTACGGGAAGCGCGCGTTCGCCGCGTCATCCTTCCTGCGCCCGCTGCTTCCATCCTCACGCCACCGATGATCTCCACTCGACTCCTCCGTGCCGCAATGGCTGCCCTCGCCGTCGCCACGCCGCTCGCTGCACAACAGCCGTCGCCGTATCCCAGCAGCTGGGATGCCAAGCTGCTCGAGCGCCCCGATGTGAAGGCCGCCATGAGCCTCATCGAGAAGAACTTCCCGCAGCAGGTGGAGGAGTGGGTGTCGCTGGTGGAGACCCCGGGGAAGTCCGGGCTCGAGCAGAAGCGCGGTGCGTACGTGAAGGCGGTGTTCGAAAAAGAAGGGCTCAAGACCTCCGTCGACTCGATCGGCAACGTGATCGGAGTACGGAAGGGAACCGGAGGCGGCCCCACCATTGCGATCATGGCGCACATGGATGTGGTCTTCCCCCCCGAGACGAACACGAAGGTGCGTCGCAGCGGCGACACGCTCTTTGCGCCTGGTGTGGGTGACAATACCGCGAGCGTGGCCAACATGCTGGCCACGCTCCGCACCATGAACGCCACCAAGTTCACCAGCAAGGGTGACATCATCTTCATCGGGACGACTCAGGAAGAGGTCGGCCTTCGCGGCGCCGAATACTGGCTGCGCACCAACCCGCGCCCCGACCTCATGATCGTCCCCGACGGACAGTACGGCAGCGTGTCGTACGGCGCGCTCGGCATCTACTGGACACGCTACGTCTTCACGGGCCCCGGCGCGCACACGCTGGCGTCCCGCGGCAAGCCGACCCCCGTGCGCGCAGTTGCCGAAGCGATCGACCGGCTCTATCAGCTCCAGTTCCCGGCGCTCCCCGATGGCGCCGTGATGAACATCGGCCAGATCCACGGCGGCAACATCTTCAACGCCGTGCCGCAGGAGCTCTACTTCACCGTCGACCTGCGCAGCTCGGACCCCGCGCTGCTCGACAGCCTCGATCGCACCATCACACGAACCGTGCAGGAAGTCGCAGAGAAGCAGAAGGTGGGGCTTCGCGTGGAGATCGAGCAGAAGAACCAGGCCGGGGGTACGGAGAAGCAACTCGCCGGCGCGCGCGCGCATCCACTCGTGCAGACGGCGATCGACATCAATCGCGCCCTCGGCATGAGCGCAGGCATGCCGGGCGCCATGGAGGCGGTTGCCACGGGGGCGACGGACGCCAATCCCGGTGTCGTGCGCAAGATCCCGGCGATCGCGATCGGCGGGTCCAAGGCGAACGGAGCACACCAGCTCACGGAGTTCGCCATTGCCTCGAGCGCCCTGCCGAGCACCAAGCTGCTCTACCTGCTCACCGCCACCTTCGCCGACGGTGTGAAGGTGGTAACGCCCGGCAAGATCGTGCCCTGATCAGTCCGGTCAAACCGTCGAGTACGTCACACACCGTATTCGACAGCCGCGTCACTGCAATGCACTGTTGAACATGCATTGTGTTCCCAGCGGTTTGCTTCGCACGTTTCGCCGCACAGCCATGGCCGCGATGGTCGTATGCGCACCGTGCATGCAAGCGCAGCCACCGGTTCCGATCCACGCCCCCCGCACTGGCACCGCCACGCTGGTGTGGGCCGTCGACGGGCTCAGCTACGAGGCGTTCACCGTTGCGCGCCAGCGTGGGCTGTTCGCGCGCTTCGGCCATGCCGGGCGGCACGTCGCGCCGTTCCCGTCCATGAGTCATCCCTCGTGGACCGAGATCACGGGCGCGCGCACCCTCTTCGGCGCCCGCGGCATTATCAGATCGG
>CAZNZG010000025.1:0-23797 GCA_964577455.1 uncultured Gemmatimonas sp.
GGTCGCGCTGGTAGTGCGGTCGCCATGGTGTTCGACTTCCGTTCGTTCACCGTTCACGAAGCCCCCACGACCGATGCCATACTCGTCGCATCGCGTCTGGCCAGTCGCGTACACGGCACCTACCGAAACGCCGGCACTTTTTCCGGGCACCCGCTGCAGAACCGGGCGTTCGCGGACCTCCGAGCGACTATGCGCATTCGACAGCTACTCCTTCTCGCCGTCCTCTCATCCGGATGCACCGGCAACACAAAGCCGGAGCCTGTGATCGCAGAGTCACCCGGCGTTACCGCAGCGACCGTAGCGGCGGTGGACACATCCGAGCTCGTCGTCGTGATTCGGCCAACGGTGCTTGGCTTCTTCCGGCCTCCTCTAGATTCCGCCGACGCGATGGACGGTGGCTACACCGAAGGTGTGGCGCACATCGAGTTCGCCGTGGTGGACGCGTTGGAGTGCCTCGGGCGCGACAGCGCCGATGCGCGGATGATCATCGACACATTGGTGCGCATCCAGGCCGGGGAGCGGCTCGACACGCTGCGCTTCCCGATGGCGGACTCGATGCCATACGGTGTCTACCTGCTCTCCCCGACACAGCCGCCGCATCTCGTCCGTGCGTACGGGCCCAGCCAGGTGATGAGCGCGAGTCTCGCCGCCACCCCAGGCTTCTTCGGCCGCCCCGCGTGCCGAAGCAAGTAGGCGGCCGCGCCGCATACCGACGCGCGGTGACTGACGGCCGCGGTGACGAAACGGGCGAGCGATCGCGCTTTGTCGTACCTTTTCCGTACGGCGCGTCTACCAAGCTGCGGTTCATGGAAGCCTCCGCCGCACTCGCCCACGTCAGGCTGTCAACAGCATGGAACCACGTGCATGCAACTCAGGGCAAAACCCAGAAATCCGGCGTCTTCGTGCCAGCCACACCCAACGACTTGATCCGGCAGACTGGGCGCGACTGATCGCGAGCGCTCTCTTCGTCATTGCCGTTACCATCACCAGCTTTTTGCCCCGCATGCGGCCTGGGAGTGGCTATCTCATACTGGGCGCTGCGCTCATTACCTCCGCGATTGCGTGCTTCTGGCAGCTTCCCAAGGGTGCACTGGAGAGCGCAGGCACATCCGGGCCTCATGCCGATCACAGTTAGTCGTTGCCGAACGAGACGCTGCTGCCGGCGGGGCGGGATACTGAGCGCGGCTCGTTCACTCCGTTCGCCTACGGTACCGTATGGTGCTCGGATGTTTGGTCGCACAGTCGGTGCAAGTCTTCACCGTTGTGGGGGCAGCGTGGTGCGTGGCTGCTCTTGCCCGCATGATGTCCAATCTCGTCGATGGCAGCCGGTCCGCGCATATTCCGGCCGGAATCGGAGTCGAAGCAGGTATTGGTCTGGCCCTGTTGACGGCGCAGCTCTAACCACGACACGCAGCCGACTCACGAGAAATCGGTCCTGATAGAAAATCCAAGGTCGCGAGCCGCTGATTGCGATCGTTGGGTTGCTGAAAACAGTCAGCCGGAGGGGTGATGCGCCTGCTACGTATCCTACGTGGAATGACTGGCACCGCGATGTCGTTCGCGGTCCCGTGGACAGTCGTTGGTGCGGGTCTCGCTGCCGCGATGGCGCTCGGATACCCCGACTTCCCGACACGGGTCGAGGTGTTCGGCTTTTCCCTTCCGCTCGCCGCAGGTGGTGCCGCCCTCTTCGGCGTGCTCGGCGCTTTGGTGGGCACGCTGTTCGCCGCGGTACTCGCCGTTGCCGGACGGAGCCGGTCGTTCGGCGACCTTTCGCTGCGAGGCTTCCTTGGATTGGGCGTCGTCGCCGGACTTGCCAGCGCCGGCACTTGGTTAGGCTCCGCAGCCGTCGTCATCGGTACGTGGCCGATCACGTTCACCATCGCACTTGGCATTGCCGGCATTCTTGGGGGCGGCACCGGTCTCGCGCTCCTGCAACTCGCTCGGAGCGCGCCGCGTCCTCCATCAGTCCTGCCTGATCACGACACCGGACGGTCAGCGACAAAGCGCATCCTCGGATAGCTCGTGCGCGCGAACGTCCGCGAGTACGATGTTTAGCGCGTGGCCGACACCTCGCTGGATAACCACGCTTGCCTCCGATGGCCGCCATGCGGGTGCCTCCAACAAACGCCGGTAGACTTCGATGGCCCTGATTCGTGTGTCCGAGCCCTCAGATCCCGCGGTGGTCGAGTGGGCGCGACTGTTGATGCGGGAGTATGCCGATCTGCCTCATACCAAAGGGCGATGGCCCACGGCCGATGCCGAGATTGCGGCTCTGCCCGGCCCCTACCTGCCGCCCCACGGCGTATTCCTCCTCGCAGTGGAAGGGAAAGATGTCCTTGGCTGTGGCGGCTTGTTGGCATTGGGCCCGCCGGGCTACGCGGAGATCAAGCGCGTCTATGTACGGCCGGCCGCGCGAGGGCGTGGAATCGGTGAAGTCATCACGCGCGGCCTCTTGGACGCAGCAGAACGTCTCGCGTTCACGACCGTACGGCTCGATACCGCCCCCGAGCTGCTTGCGGCGCAGTCCCTGTATCGGCGCCTCGGCTTCGCTCCGATCCCACACTACCGCGAAGGTTTGCTGCCGGATGCGCTCTGCTTCGAGCGCGCCGTAGGCTGACCGTGCCAGGCCGCACAACATTCGCATCTACCAACAGTGGCGGGCTCGCTTCCGCTGGAGGGAAGGCGTGGCACACGACGTCGAGATTGTCGCTGAGGCACGTATGGCTACCCGACTTGCACCTGTTCACCCTCGGGCCGTGCCTCGGGGCCGAGGTGGCAGTTTCCGAAGCCGCCAGCTGACGATGCGTGCTGCAGTCCGGCGTAAGGCCAACCACACGACATCCACATGACTACTCCAGTTCAGGTTCAAACGTTCTACGGCAGCATCTGGAACCGCGGCGACCTCGAGGCGGCGTCGACCTTGCTTACCGACGCGTTCGTGTTCCGTGACTCGCTGGGCGCCGAGCTCCACGGCCGGGATGCGTTTCTGGCGTATGTGCGTTCCGTGCGGTTCGCCCTGGCCGACTACCACTGCGAGATTCTCGAGTGCGTGACCGAAGGCGACCGTGCGTTCGCGCAGATGCGCTTCTCGGGGCGACACGTCGAGGTGTTCCGCGGATTCCTGCCCACAGGAAAGCCCGTGCACTGGTTGGGGGCGGCGTTGTTTCAGTTCGACGGGCCCGCGATTGCGCAGCTCTGGGTACTTGGCGACCTGCTCGGGCTCGAGGCAGTACTCCAGGCGAATCAGGCGACATAGGATCCAAATGCAGCCGCCGCGCCACCAGCGAGACGTTCGAGCGCCTGACCGAAGTCACGCGCCCGCACGCCGAATGAGCACACTCTTCCAGTATCTTCCGACCGGCGTTCCTCGGCTGGACTCTTCACCGAATACCCCATGATGCTCCATCCGCTCCGATTCCTCACTGCGTCGATCACGACGTTGCTCCTCGCCGCCTGCGCGCGCGCGCCAAAATACGCCGCGCCCATTCCCGCCGTGAACGACAAACCGCGCGCTCTGTTCGCGCTCGAAGCGGTCGATACGCGCATCGGCACCGGCGCGCCGGTCATGCCGGGTATGTGCGTGTTCGCGCACTACACGGGGTGGACGACGGATGGGAAGAAGTTCGATTCGTCACGTGACACCACGAACGCCGGTGCGCCCAAGAACCCCATCAGCTTTCCGCAGGGATTCCGTCGCGTCATTGCGGGGTGGGATCTGGGCTTCGACGGAATGCGCGTGGGCGGCACCCGTCGTCTCATCATCCCCTATCAGCTGGCGTACGGCGAACGAGGACGTCCGCCGGTAATTCCGCCGAGTGCGACGCTGATCTTCGATGTCGAGCTGATGCAGGTTGCCGATACGCTGCCGCGTCCCGACGGGGCGCCGCGCGGCGCCGGCACGTCACCGCCCTGCCCGGCGTGGAGTGCGGTCAAGCCGTAACCCAAGAAACCGGACCATGCGCACTTCTGAGCGATGCGGCGATTTCCGCGGTAGAATAGCGCAGCAGCGCAAGGGCGACACTCGTCACGATTTCGCGGAGCGATCATGGGCAAGTACACACTCAACGTGAACGGTGAGCCCCGGAGCGTCGAGGTGGAACCGGACACACCACTGTTGTGGGTGTTGCGCGATTCGCTGGATCTCACCGGCACCAAGTTCGGCTGCGGCATCGCGCAGTGTGGCGCGTGTACGGTGCACGTGAACGGTGTGCCCACCCGATCCTGTCGCACGGCTGTTTCTACCGTCGGCACGGCGGCGGTCACCACCATCGAAGGGATCGACACACCGCAGGCGCGCGCGCTGCAGGATGCGTGGTGTGAACTCGATGTGCCGCAATGTGGATACTGTCAGGGCGGACAGATCCTCGCGGCGGCCGCTTTGCTCAAGACCAAGCCGCACCCCACCGACGCCGATATCGACTCGGCCATGGCCAGGAATCTGTGCCGGTGCGCGTCGTACACACGCATTCGGGCCGGTATCAAGCGCGCCGCCGAGTTGGCAGCGACGACCACTCCAGCCAGCGGGAAGCGCGAATGAGTCACGAACCGAACCCCAGCGCGCCGCAGCACGATCATCAGACCGATCGCCAGTTCGATCGGCGCCAATTCATCAAGATCAGTGGACTGGTCGGCGGTGGGTTGCTGGTTGCGAGTGCCTTGGATACGGCCGAGGCGCTGGCCTCGAGCACGGCGGCGCTCGCCCCCGCTGCGGACTTTGCGCCCAATGTGTTCGTGAGCATCGCGCCGACCGGCGCCGTCACGCTCATCGCCCCCAACTCGGAAATGGGGCAGGGTATCAAGACGTCGCTGCCCATGATCATCGCCGAAGAACTGGATGTGAAATGGGAGCAGGTGACGGTCGTGCAGGGCGACCTGAATCCGGCGTATGGCCGTCAGTTCAGCGTGGGAAGCGGATCGACGGTTGCCAACTACACGGCGATGCGACGCGCCGGCGCCGCCGCACGGGCCGTACTCGTGCAGGCGGCAGCGCAGGAGTGGCAAGTGAACGCGAACGAGTGCACTACCCGAGACGGTATGGTGCTGCACGCGGCGTCCAACAGAACCGCGTCGTATGGCGCACTCGCCACCAAGGCCGCGCAGCTGCCGCTCCCCGCCAACGTGACGCTCAAGGATCCGAGCACCTTCAAACTGCTCGGCACCCGCATCGCGGGCGTCGACAATCGCCAGATCGTGAAGGGCGCGCCGCTTTTTGGTATCGACGTCAAGCTGCCGGGCATGCTCTACGCGACGTATACCAAGTGTCCGGTGTTTGGTGGTGAGGTGGTGAGCGCGAATCTCGATGAGGTGAAAGCCAAGCCCGGCGTGCGTGATGCGTTCGTCCTCAGCGGCATCGCGGGGCTACCCTCGGGTGTGGCCGTCGTGGCGGATTCAACCTGGAACGCCTTCAGTGCCACGAAGGCGCTCAAGGTGCAGTGGAACGAAGGGGCGCAGGTGTCGCAGAACAGTGCGGACATGGCGGCGCAGGCGCTCACGCTGGCGAAGGCCAACGGGACGGTTCCAATCGCGCCCGGTACGAAGGCGGTGGAAGCGGTGTATCACTATCCGTTTCTCGCGCATGCCACGCTCGAACCGCAGAACTGCACCGCGTGGTTCAAGGATGGCGTGATGGAGATGTGGACGCCCACGCAGATCCCGGCATCGGGACAGGGCCTCGTAACAAAGGGGCTGGGGATCGCCGCGAAAGACGTGAAGGTGCACATCACGCGATTGGGCGGCGGATTCGGCCGGCGTGGCAGCAACGAGTTTTCCCTCGAAGCGGCGGCCATCGCCCAACGGCTGGCGGGTACCCCCATCAAACTCACGTGGACGCGCGAACAGGACTTTGCGCACGACAACTATCGCTCGAACGGGTGGCACTTCTTCTCGGCTGGAGTCGACAGCACCGGTAAAGTCGTCGCGCTGCACGACGAGTTCGTCAAAATGCAGGGCGGGCCTGGCGACATGACGGCCACCGGCTTCCCCTTCAATGCCATTCCGGGGTCACAGGTGCGGTCGAGCAAACTGCGCGGCGGCATTCCCACCGGGTATTGGCGCGCGCCTGGTGACAACGGCAACGTGTGGGCCACGCAGTGCTTCATGGACGAACTCGCCCACGCCGCAGGCAAGGATCCCCTCGCGTTTACGCTCGACCTGCTGGCCACGGTGCCGGCGTCGCCGCGCTTCGACGCCGCCAAGATGACGGCCGTGTTGAAGCGTGCCACCGAGAAGGCGAACTGGGGTCAGGCACGCGTGCGTGGCGAGGGGCAGGGCTTCGCCATCTGTTTTGCGAATGGCGCGTATGTCGCCGTCGTGGCCGATGTGGCGGTGAGCAAGGCGGGCGAACTCACGATCAGGAAGCTCACCGCCGCCGTGGATGCCGGGACCATCGTGAACGCGAGTGGCGCCGAGGCGCAGGTGCAGGGCTCGATGCTCGACGGGATCAGCGCAGCGTGGTTTCAGAAAGTCACGATCGAACGTGGCGCGGCGGCGCAGACGAACTTCAACAAGTATCCCATGCTGCGCATGCAGCATGCGCCACCGGTGGTGGATGTGCATTTCATCGCATCATCGGCACCGCCAACGGGGCTGGGTGAGCCGGCCCTTCCGCCGGCCGCCCCTGCGGTGTGCAATGCCATCTTCGCCGCGACGGGGAAACGCATTCGCACGCTCCCCATTGCCGACGAGTCGCTCAAGTGGGCGTAGCCGCCTGACCTCTGTTGCCATCTTGCCGTGTTGACGGGTTCAGTCCGGCAGTCGCTGTCTCACTCACGTCCGCATAGGGTACTCTCGTGCAGAAGAAGAAGGCCACCGAGCTCCAACGTGCGTGGGGCGACACGCCGTGCCCTCACCCCACCTTCTCGCGGGAGTACGATCTCGGAGAGCGCACCGGCAACTATTGCTGCACGCAATGCGGTGCGTCAGTGAGCTTCCGGGAGAAGGCGGAGATTACCGCGGCGCGTGCAGGTGTACTACCGGCTCCGCATGCCAGCTGATACGGCGGGGCAGGCGCGCCCCGTTGGCTCCCGCTCACCCCGTTCGCGCCTCTCTTCTGGGGCCGCGTGCGTGCGTCGTCGCTGCGCGCCCGTGTGCACCGGCGTCACCAACCCGACTCTCGGAGTCTCAGACCATGCCTGACAACACAGCGCGTCTCACTGCATTCATGGAATGCGTCTGGAACGCGGGCGAGGTGGCGGCCGTGGACGAGTTTCTCGGCTCGCAGTACACCATCTACAGTGATCCGGGAGATCCGTGGGACGGGCAGACGCTGTCCGTGTCCGGGTTCAAGGAACGCCTGCTGACCTCGCGCGCCCCATTCCCTGACCTGACGTTCGACATTGGCGAGACCGTCAGCGAGGGCGATCGCGTGGCGATGAGTTGGACGATGCGAGGGACGCAGCTCGGCAGCATGGGCGGACGTCCGCCGTCCGGTCGCTCGTTCGCGGTGCGGGGCATGACGATCTACCATTTCGCCGACGGTCGCATCATCGGGCATCAGCAGGTGGTCGATCGACTGTCCGTCGCACAACAACTCGGACTGCTCGGATAGCGGCGCTGCGCGGCGGAGATCGACAGGCCGCGCATGAGTTCTGATGGCACTTCGTTGGGCTGGCTATACACCTCGATGCCGCCCAGCGACGCCACGGAAACAAAGCGATCGACGTCGTCGGCCTCGAGGGTCGTGAGCGTCGTCCGCATCACGATTTCCGCGGCTGAGGTACCAGCCACACGTACATCCACCGGTATCCGTGTGGGGGCGAAGCCCATCGCAATCGCTTCCAGTGTGCGCGTGCCGGCGGGCGCATCGGTGAGAACAAACGTTCCGGCGGTATAGGTTACGGTCGTGGTGGACTCACCGCGTATGCGTACCCGGGCGCCAACCAGTGGCGTGCCGTCGGGACGGCGTACGCGTCCGTTGATCCGGGTGCGCCGTTCGGTGCCGGCGGCGGCGAGCAGGTCACGGTGCACGAGCGGAACGCCTGACGGAAACGAAACGTCGATGCCTGATGTGAGTTGATTGGTATCGGCTGCGCTGGTGCGGGCCTGGAGCAGTACGGCGATGTCGGTCGGTACGCCGCAGAGCACGAAGCGTCCATCGGCGCCGGTAACGGTCGAGATCTCGGCGGCGGCGTTTCGCACGGACCGCGCGTCAATCACCAGCTCACCCCACGTCGCCGCCACGCGCGCACCGCCACGCGCCGTGTCCGCACCCGCATCCCGTACCCGACCGATGATCACACCAGTGGTGTCACGGCGCGACCCGCACAGTTCTAAGGCGAGTGTGCGGGCACTCGGCAGACCCAGATCCGCAGTGATCGTGGCGACACCGTCAGGAATCGTGATGCTGCGCAGCACGGTTTCCATGCCAAGCGAGTCGCTCACGACGCGCTGCCCTTCAGCCGACGGGTCCTCTTGCGGCACCAGCTGTGCCTGCGCACCGACGAACGGTCCGCGCGCAACCTCGGCCAGCGGAATGCGGACCTAGTTGAGCGTCCGCTGCTCCCAGCTCACGCCGAAGTGCGCGAGGATCGACGCGCGCTCCTCGGCTTCCTGCGGCGCGATGCTGAGATAGGCATTCGCAAACACCACACGGCGCACCCCGCGCCGGATGAGCGAGCGGGTGCAGGCCAGGCAGGGCTCATGCGTCACGTACGCCACGGCCAGCTGGCCGTCGCAGAACCCGAGCGCGTTCTCCTCGGCGTGACTCGTGTGCAGGCACCGCTGCCCGGGGCGGCAGGTCTCCGGGGTGCAGTGCGGCATTCCCGGGAGGGCGCCGTTGAAGCCGGCGGCGCCAATTCCTCCGTCGGGACGCAGGAGCACTGCTCCCACCTGAAGGCGACAGCAAGTGCCAAGCCGGCTGAGCTCGGTCGCCATGCGGAGGAAGACTTCGTCCTTGAGGGCGCGACGGTCCATGGTGGTCAGAGAAGGATGCTCGAAAGGGGGCCGGGGCCTCCACCGCCGCGGTGAGTAGGCGACGGGTGCCAACCGGCAATGCCGAGTCCAAGTTCGCAATTGGCCAGCGGAGCCGTAAGCCCTCGGCCAAGGCGGGCGCGCAGACGTCGCTGGCTCCACCAACGCGAGCGGCGTACACTACAGCGAACACATTCCGGAGTGGGCAATGCATCGTGGGATCCTGGCGCTGGCGGTCCTCGCCATCAATGCTCCGGCCGCGGCACCATCACGGACGCCCTCGGACGACGCGTCGGTGCATGGCGTACAGCGTATCGCTGATGGCACCGCCGCCCGCGCATCAGGCACCCTGCGTCAGCACACCCTTCGAATGACGGGACTCGTGCACGACAGTCTCACCGGATTCCCGCTCCCCGGTGCGGTCGTGCAACTCATCGAGGGGGACGGCACCGGCGGCGCGCGTTCGGTGGTTGCCGACGACCGCGGTCGCTTCCAGTTCGCCGATCTTTCCCCGGGACGCTATCGGGTTGGCTTCCATCATCCGCGTCTCGACTCCCTCGGCATCGAAGCGCCCGTGCGTACGCTGCAGCTGCACACCGATGTGACCGACGTCCTGTTGGCGGTACCTTCGGCCGCGCACATCCGTGGCGCCCTGTGCGGTGCCGGCGATGGCGGTCGTGAAGCGACGCTCCTCATGGGTGTCGTGTACGACGCGCGCACAGGCGCTGCCGTGGCCGACGCCGCAGTACAGGTGGAGTGGATCGAGATCGAGCTCGGCAAGCGGACCGCTACGCCACGCCGAGTGCAACGTCAGGTCGTGACCGGTGCCAACGGATGGTACGGCGTATGCGATGTGCCGCGCGAAGGCGTGGTGCAGCTGGTGGTCCGCACGCCCAGTGACAGCATCGACCGTGTCGACGTGCGACTCGTCGGCGACGCGCTCAATCACCGCCCGCTGTATCTCGGTTCGGCCACGACCATGCGCGTCGCCGGCGTCGTGACGCGAGAGGGCAGCACCCGGCCCGTCGCCGCCGCCACGGTGAGCCTGCCGAACGGGCCATCGGCGCGAACGAATGCCAAGGGAGAGTTCGTGCTCGACGCGGTCCCGGCCGGCTCACGCACGCTCGATGTGCGGGCCATGGGCTTCTATCCGGAGCGCCTGACGGTGGATGCTGTCGAAGGTGCCCCTCGGATCGCTGTCGGCATGCGCAGCTTCACATCGGTGCTCGACACCGTGAAAGTGCTGGCGAGCTATCAGCGCTACTCGCTGCAAAACGAGCTGGCCGAACGTCAGCGCATGGGTATCGGTCGCTTCATTACTGCACAGGACATCGAGCGCCGAAGACCGATCGTACTCTCCGATCTGCTGATGGCAATTCCCGGTGTCTACGTGGCGCGCCAGATGGGCCTTCAGCAGGACGTATCGATGCGCGGGATTTTCGTCGATCGTTGTTCGCCGTCGCTGTTTCTCAATGGATTTGCGATGTTTCTCGCTGATTTCGGCAGTGCCCCGTTCTCGTTCGCCGATCTCGAAGCCACGGTCAGTCCCGATGAGGTGTTGGCCATCGAGATCTACGCGTCCGGTCAAGTACCGCCGCAGCTTGGTGCAGGCATGACCGGGTGTGGTGCCATCGCGGTGTGGACGCGCTGATACGGGCAGCACCCTATCGGCATGGTCCTCCTGACTGCGGCGCCTCCACCAGCACAATTCGTTGTAGCGCTTCCGAAAGAAGCCCGTGTCAAGCCTCTGGAATGGAGTCCACGATGCAAAACCTCCTTGGAATCGCACTGCGCCTGATTTTCGGCGTCGTTATCGGCAGTGGCGTCAACATGGCACTCATCACACTTGGGCCAACATTGATACCGCCGCCACCGGGCGTTGATATGACAAGCGCTGAGGGCCTCAAGGCCTCAATGCATCTGCTAGGGCCGAGGCATTTTCTCATGCCCTTCCTGGCGCATGCGGTTGGCACGTTGCTTGGCGCGATGATCGGCTCCGTAATCGGCATGTCCCATCGGGCTACCGTTGCCTACGCGATTGGCTTCCTTTTCCTGTGTGGCGGAATCGCAGCAAGTGTCATGATTCCCGCGCCCACATGGTTCATCATTCTCGACCTTGTCGCTGCCTACCTTCCAATGGCATGGCTCGGCTTGTCCATCGCCAATCATCTCAGGCCTCAAGCCGCTCCTTAAACGCATGCGGCGCGCCGTTGAACGCAAGCAGTGGACCAAACTGGAGTGCGCATGCGCCTTCTTCGGTGTCGGTGACTGCGTTATGGAGCAGCCAGTCGCCGAGAGAATGAGCGCTCGCCCGAGAGATCTGAGGTCATCACCGTCTTTCGGTCGCCGAGATCATCCGGCGGACGAACAGGCTGTTGAATGAACGGGTGCCTGCCGTTACCCAAAATGCCAAGGCCGCGTCTTCCCTCGGACATGCCAGTGTCACGACGGGCTACGGCATAGGAAAGCGTTCGGTTGACCGGTGCCGACGCCGCTTCCGTTTCGCGTGCGGAACTACAGGCGAGGATTCATGTCGAATGACGAGATCGCGACGTACGTCGCTGTGATCGGCGCGATCGTACTGCTGATCGTGGTCCTGAGTGTCGTGGCCGTCCGTCTCCGGAAAGCCACCGACGCCGCGAATCTGGCGCTGCGTGCATCTGATGTTGTGGCGCAGACTAGGGACCTGCTCCTCGGGCCGCGCTTCGTGTGGGCCGTGTGGCACAAGACCACCGACATCGCCGCGCTGCAGATGCTCATTCGCAACCAGCGTGATGACGTGCTCAGCACGGTCGTCAGGCCCAACGTCGTCCTCGATGGTGTCGTGCAGCGATTCGACCTCGACGGGAAGCAGTACGAAATCCGCAAACCGGGTCTCATGACGAACCGGACGCACCTGTGTGAAGTTGGACGGGACGAGGTGCTTCTGTCGGCCGAGCATTCGACGTTCAAGACCACCTACTTTCGAGGTGATGGGTCGAGCCTGTTGTTCACCGTGCCGGTCGGCTCAGTGCTGTCGCGCTTCCTTCCCGTCGAAGCCGGCGAAGGTGTGGTCGGCAAGCTGATCGTCGGGCTCCGGCAGGATAGCTCCGTCCGGATACTCACCCTCCCGGAGGGGCGGAGTTCGCTGCTCGAACAGGTGTTCGTGTTGGCGAGTTGAGTGCTGACTGGTAGTCCTCCCCGTGCGTGAAACGCGGAATGAGAGCCCGGAGGCACTCACTGGGGTGCGCGGCGTTACGCTCTCACCCGATCGGTAGTCCTGCCGAAAGATCCAGGCACCTCGACGACGATTCCTGGATATCCCTCCGGAACCGCGGCCCACATGCACGGGCTCTGTGATGTTCCAAGCCCTGAAAACAGGGAGCTGCAACGATGCTGTCCATTTCGAAATCCCGTGCTCACGGTACTGCATTCGCCATCGTTGTTGGTGCCTCGATGGCCTTCACGGCACCGCTGCGCGCGCAGGAAGACACGAGCACTTCGTCGTTCACGGTCGCGCTGAATCAGGACAACTTCTTCGGGTTCTACCCGACTGTGGCTGGCACATACACGCCCGGCAAGAGCAGCAAGGTCGACTTTGCTTTCTATGGGACGCTCTGGACGATCCCTGCCTTCAACGTGGGTGGTGCGGCCAATGGCGCCAATCTGTGGACGGAGTTCGGTGTGGGTGCACGGTTTCGGCTTGCTGACGATCGCCTGTTCATCAAGCCGCAGATCGGCATGACCAACGGTTCGCTGCTCTCTGGAGCACCGACAGGTGGAAGCCCCAATGTGTTCGATGGCATCGTGCCGAGTCTCACGATCAATCACTCGGCGACGCGCACCGAGGCAGAGGTCTACACCGGCTACTATCGGGCGGCGCGCGAGGTTGGGCCGGTTCAGCTCGATTTCCTCCACTACTGGGCCAACACCGGCGTGAAGTTCGCGCGCATTGCTTCGGCCGGGGTGCACTTCGAGCATCTCCGTAACTCGCGATCGACCGCACCAGGTGCGACGCCGAGCGACACCTACCGCTGGGTAGGTGCCTACCTCCAGTTCACGCTGCCGCAATCCGCGTCCTTCGCACGAATCACGGTCGGCAACAACGTGCTGGACGGTGCGACGGGTGGTTTCTACAAGCTCTCTACCGGTCTCACTTTCTGAGGGCTACCGGTGGGTGGTGAATGAACGCAGGGCCGGTGAGATTGCTCGCCGGCCCCGCGTGTTTCCGGACGCCACGCCGCGCCACTCGAAGCCGAGCGGTTGCTCCGGCACTAACGGGCACAGCGCCAGACGCGCCGTCGGCGTGATCGCTGGCTACAGACGAACTGTTTGGCACATCCCCCGCGTCGCCGCGAGGTGGTACACGAGCTCGGCGACGACCACGTCCTCCATCGTGTGCCAGATCGAATTGTATGCCGTGAGTTCCGAGGGTGACGTGCGCCTTGCTGCCCGCTTCACGAGCAACTACCCCAACTCGGTACCCTGCGCGGGACTGATTCCTGCCAACTCGGCGCATCCACCCATTGGTGGAGTGATCGAGAGGCGCGACTCGACGGTGAGTCGTGCGCGCGGGTCGGTCGCGACATCTAGCAGCGCGATCACCGCCTGGATGGTCGGGAGTCTACGGTCACGATTTCCCGGAAAGGTCTAGGCGAGCTTCACCGCCATTGGATGACCGTCGATCCACGTTGGCTTCACCAGCAGGTAGCCGGTGCCCGCCGTACCGAGCTCGCCACCACGTTGCTGATCATCGGGATCTTCGCTGGCGAGCCAGCCATGCTCTAGGTGGTCACCCTTGCCCCCGACAGCGCCGGCACGCTGCATCACCACCCAGAGGAGCCATGAGGAGTGCTTCTCGCGGTGACGGCCATTCGTGTGCAGGGTGAGGAGGAGATCCCGCGGTAACCAAGGGTGACTTCTGGCGTACTCCCGGTAAGGTGCCGCACACCATGCACGCCTGGGAGCACAGACCATCATTCGTAGGCCTTGTCGGCGGGGCTGCGCGTGAAGTTCGAGGCAGTTCACCGCATCAAGCAGATTGAGGGGGCGCTGTGCCGTGTGCGTCGGACGGGGTCAATTGCTGCCGTCTTCCCCTGCCGCATGGGAGCTCGCCATTTCGATGCGTCAGTGAGTAACGTCACCTGATGCTCAGAACCCTTCGATTCCACGTTGCTCTGCTCGTGACGGCGCTGCTGGTCACGGCGGCCACTGGTCATGCCGATCAGGACAACCAACCGGTTGTTCGCTCCGTCGTGCCACCGGTGACCAGCAACATTCTGGTGCTGGACGACTCCGAGCCGTATCGGCCCGTGCTGCTCGGGTTGGTTGCCGGCATCCGTAGCGTCATGGACTCGTCCCAGACAATTCGGCCGGCCTACTTCATCGAGGCGCTGGATATCGGGCGGGTCGGTGGGTCGCAGCAGGTCGCACGGTCGGTCACGTGGTTGACCAAGAAGTACACGGAGCTCCCCGTCGATCTCATCATCGCGCTCAGCGACGAGGCGATTACCGTCGCCGAAGATTTGCGTCGTGCATGGGGAAAGGACATTCCGATCATCGGCCTTCGCCGCGACACTCGTCGTCCGGACCAGCTCGAGCAGTTGTTTCCACTCCGGAACGGCGTACAGATTCTGGTCGGTGATCTGGATCGACCGACTGCTCGCCACATCCGACAGTTGATCCCGGGTATTCGTGAACTGCTGGTGATTGCGCAGGTGCGGACTGATGCCGACGTCGTTGCCGCCCGCATGCAGAGTGTACTTGGCGCATCGGTTCGTGTGGAGGCCATCGCGCCGCCCAGCCTCGCGCAACTGCGTCGGCGATTCGCCGCCTTGCCCGCCAATGGCGCGATCTTCTACTACAACGTCAATCGGGATGCCGAAGGAAACGCGTGGACCTCGCGGGAGTTCTTGCGGCAGGTCAGTCTGATCGCTCCTCGCCCGGTGTTCGGCTACGTACCGACGTTCGTGGGCAGTGGTGTGGTTGGGGGGCCGATCAACGACTTGCACGAAGTGGGGGCAACGCTGGCCCGCTCGGGGATCAGCCTCCTGAGCGGTACCCCGTCCTCATCCATGGAGCCGGTGCTGGTCGCGCCCACGCGCGTGATCTACGATTGGCAACAACTGGAGCGCTTCAGAATCCCGCGTGAGCGCCTCTCGCCGGATGCGACATTCGTGAATCGTCCCATTCCCATCTGGGAGGAGTATCCCCTCACCACCTTCGTGGTGGGCACACTGATCGTCCTGTTGACCGGTACCGTCGCATTACTGCTGCGTGGGCGGCGTCAGGTACGGCTGGCGCATCAGGCACGCACGGTGGCTGCGCAACGCCTCTTGCTGGCGCAGGATTCCGAACGGCAGCGCATCGCCCGTGATCTGCATGACGACCTGTGCCAGGAGATGACCGTGCTGGCGCTCGAACTGGATCGTATGGTGTTGCCTTCTCCAACGGGCAGGTCGGGACCTGGAGCGTCGGTCACACCTGCGGACCGTGCGCGACAGTTGCTCGATCGCACGCGGGAGATTGCGCTGGGGCTCCGCGGGGTCCCCGTGCGCGGTATGCCGTTGTCCGATGCCATTACGGCCCTCACGGCGAACCTCGCGCATCGCACCGGCCTCCCGATCGAAACGTCTACTCCCGACTGGTCGCCATCGCTCTCCGCCGAGGTGACTGAAGCGATGTATCGGGCCGTTCAGGAGGCGCTGCAGAACGCCCTCCGTCACGCCGAGGCGACGCGCGTGGTGATCACGCTCGAAAATGTCGGGCGGTTCGCGCGCGTCATCGTGGCGGACAATGGTCTCGGATTCGATCCGGCGCAGGCCGATGGGACAGGGCTTGGCTTGGCGACCATGCGAGAGCGCATGGAGGCCATAGGTGGACACTGCGAGGTGACGTCGACGCCATACGGTGGTACCACGGTTACCCTGACGGCCCCGTGCGAGGAGGCACGATGACCGACCTCTCGTCTTCCGTACCGTCGACCTCGATCGGTGACGGGCCCGCGAGTACTGGTACGCCCAGTGACGCTGTTGCCGGTCTGCGCATGGTATTGGCGGATGATCACGTGCTGCTGCTCGAGGCGCTGACTTTGCTCCTACAGCCGGCCGGCCGCGTCGTTGGCGTGGCAGACAACGGGGAGCAGCTGCTCGCCATGGTCGAGCAGCTCGCACCCGATCTGGTCATCACGGATCTCTCGATGCCCGGTATCTCCGGATTCGAGGTCCTGCACGCTATCGGGAAACGGTCCGGTCCTCCGCCTGTTCTTGTGCTCACCGTGCACGCCGATGTGGGGACGGTTCGCGCGGCGCTGGCCGCCGGGGCTTCGGGATACGTGATCAAGAGCGCCGCTTCCTCCGAGCTGCTCGACGCCATCGCGACGGTCTGTCGTGGCGAGCGGTATGTGCCCCCGACTCTCCGTCAGGCGCTCGACGAGACGCCTCGTACTCCTGTCGAGCAGCTCTCCGTACGGCAGCGTTCCGTGCTGGAGCAATGGGCAGCGGGGCGCAGCGACAAGCAGATCGCCGCCGCACTCGGGATCAGCAAGCGAACCGTGACGTTCCACAAGGAACAGCTGCGCGCCAAACTCGGCGTGAGCACGGTGGTGGAGATGGTCGAGCTCCTTAGGAGGACGGCAGCTCGCGACGTGTCGAATCCCGAATGACGGCGCCCGCGTGGGTCCGACGTCTCCAAGACCAATCCACGTGACGGTGTAGAGTCGCCGCCTCATGGTTGTGGCGAACCGCCGACACTGGAACAAGTTACAGTGTTCGGGCGGTGTCGGTGTCGATAGTCTGGAGGAAACGCTGAGTACGCTTTCCTTTACGACGCCGTCGAGGACGTTCATGATCCGCCACACCATTTCTGACTTCGTTGCCAGGCCCCGGCATGTCGCCGCGTGTGCCCTGGGCCTCATGCTTGCCCTCCCCGCTGCCCTTGAGGCGCAGCAAGTCGTGCGGAGCGCGAACAGCGCCACGCAGATTGCCGGCAACCCAGCAGGTGGAGGTGCGGCGCAGCTCAATTCGCTGATCAACCAGAGCGGGCTGCAGGAGCGTACCGTTGCCTGTAATACCTTGGTCCAATGCAACTCGGCGGCCTACGGGGGCAGCCCGCTGCAATACACCTCCGGCGTGACCCTGTGGGACACTTACTTCGCCGCTGATCCGACTCATACCACTGAGCAGGAGAGGGGTGGGACGTGGTTCGAATGGTGGTCGGGTACGTTTACGTCGAGCGCCAGCATCCGCTTCGACTTCGGAACCCCGATCTGGCTCTCGGGCATCGCGATCTGGAACGAAGACGCCGTAAGCGTCGGGACCTTCGTCCTGAAGGACGGGAACGGCAACGTGCTTCTGTCGGGCCAGTCGCTGACCGACAACCAGAGCTGGCCGACGCCGTTTCCGTACAAGTCGGACCGGTTTGAGTTCGCGGCCGTGCAGACGCAGTATCTCACGCTCGATCTCTCGAACTGCCCCTTTCAGAACGCCACGTTCGGCAATCGTTGCGCGCTTGGCGAAGTCGCCTTCCGTCAAGATTTGATGTCGGACCCGAACGCGAATACGACCGTGCCGGAGCCGGCCACGGTGGGCCTGATGGCCGCTGGCCTCGCAGGGATTGGGTTTGGTGGGGCGATGCGCCGCCGGCGCCGGGGTGATACCGCCTGACCGGCAGGGCAGTGCTGAGCCTCAACGACTTCTCTATTGTACCGACCACTCCCCGCCATGTGCGGGGAGTTCGTCGTTTCTGGGCCTCGGCTGGTGCGCGCGCGGGCGTCATGCCCTCAGTGATGCACAAAGGATCCAGTCGAGGGGCGGCGGGGGGTCGCCGTCTATACGCCCACCACAACAGTGGTCACAGCAGAAATTCGCGCAGCACCCCGAAAAAGTGCCGTCACGCGGTGACCAGCATGATGGAGGTGCTGTGCTCATGTGCCGATCAGATGGCGACCGCCGCCCCATGAGTGCTGGGAAACGACGATGCGCTCCTCACTACTCGTGGTCCAGCAGTCGATCCTGCTCCGTGTAGCAGGTCGGACACATCCCGTGGCTGAACATCGCGTCGGAATACGTGGAGACGTACGTCTCCAGCTTCTGCCAGCTCTCGTTGTCGGCTCGGACCTTCTTGCAGTAGCTGCAGATCGGGATGATCCCCCGCAGCTGCTTGAGCTGGTTCTCGATACTAATGCGGAGCTCATCCTGCGCCTTCGCCAGCCGCTCGGCCGCCTGTCGACGCTCCGTGATGTCGGTGACGAATACGGTCAGACCGGTGATATGACCGGTGTTGTCGTACAGCGGGGAATAGCGGTTCTCCCAGAACGTGCGCTGCAGGTTGGCATCGCCGTACTCCTCTTCCTTGAGGATGTTCTGGCCGGACAGCGCGGCGTCGAAGTTCACCTTCGCTTTCCGACGGTCGGCGTCATCACGGATGACGTCCAACATGCAGGTGCCGATCTCGATGGTGACGCCCCAGATGTTCTTCATCGTCTGGGCGTGTGCCCGGGCGAACGATGTGTAGCGATACGCGCGGTCGAGCGAGAAAAAGATCACCCCATGCGGGCTCTCGAGGATGTTCTGGAGCAGCAGCAACTGCTGCCTGTTGCGGTCAAGCTCCTTGAGGGCTTCTTCGTGCGAGAGTGGTTGCGCGCTCATCCAACGTGCCACGAGGGAAAGTACTCTTTGGCGCCGTCCTCATGAGGTTGCCGTAGCGTATCCGGGACAGGCGTTTCGATTGGGCTATCCATAGCATATGCGGCGGTACCGTTCATCGCGACCCCCGGTGCGCAGCCAGCATCCCGGCTGCCGTACGGCCTGCGCGGCAAGCGGCCCTGACCGGATCGACGGACGCTGCGCGGCGCGTCATATTCGCCGTACCATGATCAGCATCTTCAACGACGTCATCGGCCCCGTCATGCGCGGCGCCTCGAGTTCGCACTGCGCGGCGGCGCTCCGCATTGGCCGCCTTGCGCGCGACCTCATGGGCGGCACCATCACGCACGTGCTGGTCGAGTTCGACGTGAACGGTTCGCTCCCGGCCACGCACACGAGCCAGGGGTCCGACATGGGCCTCTTCGGCGGCCTGCTGGGGTGGGACGCCGCCGATGCCCGGCTTCCGCTGTCTCCCACGCATCTCCGGCAGGCCGGCGTGCAGGTGGACATTCGCTACATCGACTGCCACGACCCGCACCCCAACACGTATCGCCTCACGCTGTCGAACGATGCGGAGCGGCATACGTTGATCGCCATCTCCACCGGGGGTGGCATGATCGAGGTCCTCGAGATCGATGGCGAGCGTGTGTCGCTTGACGGCGGTGCCCGCGTCGAGATCGCCGGTCGCGTGTTGCATCCGGTGCTGCCGGTGCACTCCAATCCGCACGCCGTGCTGCCGTTCCGCAGCTGCGCGGAGCTGATGGCGCACGATGCCGGCCGCGAGATCCCCCTCTGGCAGTGGGCTGTGGAGTACGAGAAGGCTCGCGGGAATCTCACGGACAATGAAGTGCACGCCATGATGGTGGACATCGTCCGTATACTTCGCGCGTCGATTGCCGAAGGGATTGCCGGCACGAGCTACACCGACCGTCTGCTCGGGCACCAGTCGGGCAAGTTCGCCGAGCAGATGGAACGCGGCACACTACTCGATGCCGGCGTACTCAATCGCACGGTGCTGTACACCACGGCGCTCATGGAAGTGAAGAGCGCCATGGGGGTGATCGTGGCGGCGCCTACCGCAGGGGCCTGCGCGGCGCTCCCCGCGAGTTGTATCGCGGTGGCCGAGAGCCGCCATCAAACCGAAGATGATATGGCCCGCGCAATGCTCGCCGCAGGATTGATCGGCGTGTTCATCGCCGGCCCGTGGACCTTCGCTGCCGAGGTGGGCGGCTGTCAGGCCGAGGGGGGGAGCGCGGCGGCGATGGCCGCCGCCGCACTCGTGACGCTGGCCGGCGGCACGCTCACGCAAGCCACCGGCGCGGCGAGCATGGCGCTGCAGAGCATGCTCGGCCTCATCTGCGATCCCGTCGCCGCGCGCGTGGAGATCCCATGCCTCGGCAAGAACGTCATTGCGGCGAGCAACGCGGTGTCGTGCGCAAACATGGCGCTCGCGGGCTACGACGCGATGATTCCCTTCGACGAAGTCGTTGCGGCTGCTGCGAGCGTGGCCGAGCGTATGCCCCGTGAGCATCGATGCACGGCGCTCGGTGGCCTTGCCACCACGCCGACGGCGCTGCGCCTCAGTGCGGAGCTGGCTGCACGGAGCGCAGCGAGCGTCGAGGCGGTGTAGCGCGAACGTCCGGCATACTTCCACTACCCGCACCCTCTCCAAAGTGCCGACCCGTTCGCAGCTCAGCCTCTTCGTCCCGCCACACAGCGGGGTGAAGATCGAGACGGTTCGGCGCGTTGTCGATCCCGTCCAGAGTGTACTCATCCCCGCGCACGTGACGCTGTGCCGAGAGGACGAGCTTGCCGGGCTCGGCCTTGTGGATCTTCGGGCGCGGCTCGATCGCGCGAGACACGGTCCAATCACGCTCCAGTTCGGGCCGCCAGAACGATTCGGGGGTCACGGGATGCTGATGCCATGCACCGATGGCACCACGGTGTTCCAGTCACTCCGCCAAGTCGTGCTCGCCGCTCGGGACGCCCGACCACATGCGCCCCACCTCACGTTGGCACATCCGCGAAATCCCAAGGCTCCGGGCAACGATCTCGGCTGCGTCACGGCCTTGGGCGAGGGGCTGAGCATTACGTTCGATGAGATCCACCTCATCGAGCAGCATGACGACGCCCCGTGGATCGTGCGCGGGACGGTCCCGCTCGTCGCGCAGTCGGGTGCGCCGCAGCACGGTGATTTCTGACTGACCGTCGCGGGAGTGGAGGCTGGCCAACGCGCGCTTGCATCGGAAGATTCCGGGTGAGCGCGACGCCTTCGCCACGCTCACGACGATAGGCACCGAATCCAATCACCCTCGCGTCGAGGTGTGCATGACCGTATGGACCATCCTCGGTCAGGTCATCATGGTCTGGCTGGTGACCGACTTTCTTTCGGGTGTGTTTCACTGGCTCGAGGACGCCTACGGTGATCCCTCGTGGCCGATTGTCGGTCGGCACGTAACCAAGCCGAACCTGCTGCATCACTTTGCGCCCCGGGCATTCGTGACGAACTCCTGGTTTCTGAGTTCGCGACTCCTGCTTGCGATCTGCGTGGTGATCACGCTCGGCACGTGGTGGCTCGGCATGTTCGACTGGCGGGTGGCGCTGGCCATGGTGCTGGGCGTGAACGCCAATCAGGTACACAAGTGGAGTCATCGCACGCGCCGGGAGAACAGCGCCGTGGTACGTCTGCTGCAGCGGTTGCGGCTCGTGCAATCGCCGGCGCATCATCACCGGCACCACGTGGACGGCAAGGACTCGCATTACTGCGTGTTGACCGACTTTCTGAACCCCCTGCTTGATGGGGTGCGCTTCTGGCGTGGCCTCGAGTGGTTGATCGCGCGCGTGACCGGCGTACGGCGTCGTGACGATGGGATGATGGCCCGCCGAGTACTCGCGGAGGATCCGCAGTGCTTCGGCAGCTATCTCGGGAGTGTACAGCGACAGTTGGAGATGCCCCCGGCGGCGTGATCGGGGGCGGGATCGGGGATCACTCCCCGCGCTTACCGCCCAGCTGGTGGCTTCGGATGCATAGTACGGCGATCCTCGGCGCGACGGATGGAGTCGAGCCGCGCCACCACCTGCGGCTCACGTGCTGCCAGATCGATCTGTTCGCCGGGGTCACGCGCGAGGTCGAACAGGCGCAGCGAATCGAGCATCCACACACCCTTCCAGCGACCACTCAGTACCGCTGACTGTCGGCGATCGGGGGAGTACCAGACCTGTACGTCGCGAGGCGTGTACGTGCCACGTTCCGTGAGCAGCGGTAGGAACGAGCGTCCGGAAATGTCGGTCGGTGCGCGCGTGCCAGCTGCTTCGGCCAGCGTGGCGTGCAGATCGGTGAAGTCCACGCGCGCGTCGGTGGTGCGTCCAGGTTTCACGACACCCGGCCAGCTCACGATTCCCGGTACCCGAAGGCCGCCGTCGTAGAGGTCGCCCTTGAAGCCCCGGTAGGTGGCGGTGCCGTTGAACCACCGTCCGATGATGTCGGTCGTGCCGTCATGCGGACCACGCAGGAACGTCGCGCCGTTGTCGGACAGGAAGACGATCATCGTGTGCTGCGCCACACCGAGTGAATCGAGCAGCGTGCGCAGCGCGCCCAGATCGGCATCGAGTCGGTGGATCTGCGCGGCGTAGCTGCGCTTGGGGAGCGACCAAGGTCGGTCGGCGTATGGGCCGAGGGTGGGCGTTTCGTAGCCACCGTCTGGTGCCGAGGTGCGTGTCTCGTTGTGGATGTGCGGAAGGTTCGTGGCCCAGAACAGGAAGAAGGGCCGCCGTGCTGCGGACTGTTCACGCACGAAGCGGAAGGCGCGCGCGCGCAGCAGGTCGGGGGCATAGTCCAGTCGGACTGCCGCGTTTCCGCTCCCCATGCCGCGCGGTACCGGCACCACATTGCGTGTGCGGAGCGAATCGGTGCCGTCGATCAGATACTCGGGGTAGAAGTTGTGCGCGTGCACCTGATCGCGGTATCCGAAGAACACGTCGAACCCCTGCGCCTGCGGCCACGATTCCGGCTGGCTGTCCCATGAAAGCCCCCACTTGCCCACGAGCGCCGTCGCATAGCCGGCATCGCGCAGCCGTTCGGCCAGCGTCACATCGGTATCGCGCAGATAGTCGTTGTCGTTGTCATCGAGCCGGCAGCGGCCGTTGTGCAAGCCGGTCATGAACGAGCAGCGCGCGGGTCCACACACGGCAGCACTGGAGCGAAACTCCGTAAACCGCAGTCCCTCGGCCGCCAGCCGATCGATGTGCGGCGTTGCCACGTCGCGCTGCCCCCAGGCGCCCACCTCGCCGATCCCGAGGTCGTCGGCCAAAAGGACGATGATGTTGGGCGCTGTGGCCAGCGTGGGTGTCGCCGCGTGTGGTACGGAGTGCGGAGGCGATGCCGGTGTGCAGGCGGCGAACAACAGTGCCGCGATGACGACACGGGAGGGGCAGAGAGGCAGACGGCGCATGGGGGCAACGTGGAGGAGGGATGAGAGAATGTACCATATCCACCGAACCTCCCGTTGCTGCCTGAACGCGGCGCAGGCTACGTTGTGCACGTATGGTCGGCGGGACTGCCGTTCGGTGCAGCCCGCATGCATTGGTCACCGTCCGATCCTTCCTGCCGCATGATTGATCTGCTTGCTGCCGTACTGGCTCTCACGGCCACGTTCGCCTACATCAATGTGCGATGGGTGCGGCTGCCGTCGGCGATCGGCCTGCTCCTGACGGCGCTGCTGAGTGCACTCGGGGTCAAAGCCGCCGCGGTCGCCGGACTGGTCGATCTGTCGCCCGTGATACGGGTGCTGCAGGAGATCGACTTCCGTGAGACGCTGCTGGAAGGGATGCTCGGCCCGCTGCTCTTCGCCGGCGCACTGCATGTGGACTGGACAGTGCTTCGTGCGCAGCGAGGGCCGGTTTTGCTGCTCGCCACCGTCGGTACGGTGCTGGCGGCGGGTGCGATCGGCCTCGCGCTCTGGGGGCTGGCTCCGCTGTTCGGGTTCGACATGCCGTTGCTGTGGGCATTGGCGTTCGGCGTACTCATCGCACCAACAGATCCCATCGCGGTTGGCGCACTGCTCAAGAAGGCCGGGGTCCCTCCGCAGCTTCAGGTCACCATCACCGGTGAATCATTGTTCAATGACGGTGTCGCCGTGGTGCTGTTTCTCGCACTCCTGGGGGTACTCACCAGTGGCCGTGCGCCGGAGCCCAGCGCGGTTGGCTCACTGCTCGCAATCGAAGTCGGTGGCGGCATTGTGTTCGGCCTCGTTCTCGGTTGGCTCGCC
>CAZNZG010000026.1:0-23731 GCA_964577455.1 uncultured Gemmatimonas sp.
GGTTCCGGAGCTTCGCTTCGTTGATGTCGATGCGTACAGACAGGGTGATCTGACGCTTGTCTGCATCAACTACCCGATTGAGCTCCGCCACATTCATGACGATTTCGTCGAATTTGGTGCGTACTGAGTCACGCACCCGCTCAAAAGCGCGCGCCTGATCTTCCCCCCCTTCCGCAGCGAAGCGCTCAATCGCCGCGAGGGCCGCGCGGCGCTGTACTTCCTGCAGGTCAAGAGGAGTAGGCTCGCGGCATTCCTTCACTGGCACACCCTTCTTATCCACACCTTGCGGTGTGCCGCAGATGGGCGGGCCGTACACGAGGGTCGCCGATCCGCGCCCTGACACTACTTGCGCCTGGAGCGGGGTAGCTGTGGCAACGGCTGCCGCCGTAACGAGCACGACGGAGGCAAGATTCAGTTTCCGCATCGCTTCTTGATCCAGGTGGGCAGGGAGTTAGCGCTGGTCTTGTCGCTGTCGTTCGACTGCAGCCACTTGCGGTCATCCCGCACGGCGGCTGCCCCGATAGAACCAGTCAGCGACTTGACGGCATTGGAGATGGCGGACCAGCCATCGAGGGGCGGGGAACTCGCGCTGAGCGTATCCATTTGTACGGTCGCGAACGTTCCCGAGGTGACCGGCTGCTTGAGCTCTGCATCAGTCACGAGGAGCCGGTATCGGAGGCCGGTGCCTTCTACGCGAAGCACGGCGTTCTGGCCTGCGACGCCACGCTTTGCGGCGATACCGGTGAAGTGCAATTCGTAATCGGCGCTGGGGATGCGGAGATTGAAAACTTCGCCATTGGCGAAACGTCCCTGCATTCGACCAGTTGCCTGTGATGCACCGGACGGCAACATGGCCTGCCTCGACGCCGTCATCCATGTGCGTCCGAGCTGTGCCTGCAGCACACGGCGGAGGCGCGTGCTGTCGGTACCGAAGCGTCCCTTCGTCGCATCAATGAGTGATGCATCAAAGGTCACGTCTCCCAGCTTCACGAGGCAGCCGCCATCCGCTGCAGGGATCAGGTTCTGGTAGACCCGTACCGCACTCGGGAAGACGCCGGCCGGCGAGCCATCAAGAAACTTCTCTGTGATCTGGGCGACGATCTTCTCCTGTGTCGCCGCATCGGGACGCGCGTCGCTCAGGTACAGAAAGTCGAGGGTGACCGGCATTGCCGACAGAACCTGCTGGGTGCGGAAGTCCACCATCAGGAGTTGCCCCGACACGACGGTAGCTACGCGGTGGACGGCACCGAACTGCTCAACAACCTGGTATTCGTCGTCGAAGGCGAAGGCGAGAGCACGTCCAGTGCGCGCCGCGAGATCGGTACGTACCGGCATACCCGCACCGATCATCGCGTCGAGCAGCGCCTTGTTGAGGAGCGACGGCTGTCCATCGCCACGCTCGGCCCGTTTCGTCACAGCACGGGCAATCGGGAACAGTGCATCGGCGTCGCTATCAGCAGACAGGAACGCTACGCCGGCCAACTGCACAGAATCAGGAGATGAATTCTGCGCTGCTGCTACCCCAAAGGGGCAACACACGGAGATCGCAACTATGCATGAAGCAAGTGCATGTCGAACCGAGGGAACCACGATCGATTTCTTCATGCCTGCGGGTATCGCCGCGGCTGTTAATCAACCGTCAATCGATACGAAAAGGCGCGTCGGCATGAACCTTACATCATCAAACTGAGAGCTTCATTGGGAGAAAAGCCCATGCGCTGAAGTGCCTCCAAGTCATTATCTCACAAGCGAATGACGCCGCGATGACGCCTATGGGCGATACACAGTCTCCGCAAAGGACCCGAGTTCTTCGACGACCCTGTGTCTCTCTTCCTCAAAACCTTCGGTACCCCGGCACTCCTCAACGAGGTTGGAGAGCAACTGCTCCCCCCGGGCAAACCACTCGCGCTGCTGACGTTCTGTACGGCCGACCGACGGCGTACGATTTCCCGCGACGAGTGCGCTGCTCTGTTGTGGTCGGATATGCCAGCCGATCGGGCCCGCCACAGCGTGCGACAAGTCATCTGGCGGCTCCGCCGCACACTGGGCGATGAGTTCTTGACCCGCGATGACTTGATCTCCGGTGTGAGTTCCGGGCTCGTCACCGACCGTGAGCAGTTTCTCGACGCGGTCCATGGCGGCAATGTGGAGTTGGCTTTGCAGCTATATACTGCTCCGTTCCTCGATGGCCTGGTGCTTCCAGGGGGGGATGAGTTCGATGATTGGCTGCAGTTCGAGCGGCATCGTCTCGAGGAATCTCTTCTGCATGTAGTAGAGCGTGCGATCGATGCGGCGATCCACGCCGAACGTCGAACGGATGCCCGCGATCTATCCGAGCGTCTCCTGCAGCGTGCCCCTACGCACGTAAGTGCACGGCGGCTGGTCATCGAATGTGCGATGGCCTCCGGCGATCTGCTGCGGGCGCGAAAGGAGGCGGATGCCCTTGAGGCACAGGCGTACCTCGAAGGGACCGTCCTCCCCCCGCGCGTGTTGCAGACGATCGCCCGCACCCGCCAACCGACCACGCAGCCCACCGGCGACCTCACCCCCACGGTCACGCTCGACTTCGTGGGGCGCGATGGCCCGTTCTCGGAGATCCTCCAGGGGTGGCAGGAGGCTCAGGGTGGTCGCACGCAGATGTACTTCGTGACGGGAACGGCTGGCATCGGCAAGTCGCGGCTGCTGCAGGTGGTACAGCGTCGCTGTGCCACGAAACCGGCGCGCGCGGTCCTCGTGCGTGCGAACGCCGGCGAGCAGGCGGTGTCGTTCGGCTTTGCCTCCCTCCTGGTGCGTGCCCTCGGTGCACTCCCGGGCGCCATGGGGGTGTCGGAGGCGTCGGCCCGTGAACTCGTGGCCCTCGATCCGTCGCTTACGGCCTCGCTCAAGGCGACCGCCGCCGCATGGGACGCGAACGAGGGGCCGCGTCGTCGCGCGCTCGCGGTGCTGGATCTCATTCAGGCGGTGACGGAACAGCAGACGATCGCGCTCCTGCTCGATGACTGGCACTGGGTAGATGCGGCCTCACGCGAACTGCTGACCGTGGTCCTTGGCCGCTGCGATGCGCTGTCGCTGCTCGTCCTGATCGCCAGCCGGCATGTCCGCGACCTTCCCGCGCTCAGTCACGCGAAGCCGCTGTCGCTGACACCCCTCACGATCGACGACAGTCTCGAGGCGCTGCGCAGCACGGGGGCATGGCCGTCATCCCCCGACGCGCTGCGCTTCCTCACGATGCTCGCCACTGCCAGTCGTGGCGTACCGCTCGATCTGTATGAGCGGCTCACCATGGCCGTGGAGACGCAGCAGCTGCAGTGGCGTGACGGTGAATGGTATGCGGAAGCGTGGGAGCGCCTGGCCAACGATCTCGCGGCGGCCTCCCCGCTCACGCGCCGGCTTTCAGCCTGTGATGACCGGGAGCGCCAGCTGCTGTTGTTGCTCTCGGTGGCGGGAACCCCTGTCGATCAGGATGTGCTGGCCGCGGCGCTCGACACATTGCCCACGTCGGGGACAGACGCAGGCCAGGCTGCGGGACCACTCGCGGTACTCGAGAGCAAGGGCCTCGTGCGCGTCGACGCCCGTCGGGTCACGCTGGCGCACGACACCATCGCCGAGGCGATGCTGGAGCTTGCCACGCGTGAACTGCGCCGTGATGCGCATGCCGCGTTGGCCAACGCGCTTGAGCACTCCACCCGCAGGGCTGGCGGTTCCTCGCCATTGGACGCCACGGATTTGGCCGCGGTGGTGGTGCGTCAGGCGCTCCGACACGCGTTGCACGCCGGCGATACCGGGCGCGCCGGCCGATTGCTGCTGCAGATGGTGGGGACCTCGCGCTCGCGCGGCGACTCCCGAGGGGCACGCGCCCTGCTCCAAGACGCCGTGGGGCTCATTCCCCCTGACGTCGACGTGAACACGGTGCTGCGCAGCGTGCCACTGTGGCATCGTGCGCCGCGACCTTCGGCGTGGCTGACCGGTGGTCTGTCGCTCGTGGTGGCGGTGGTCGCCCTCGCGGCCGCGTGGCGCGTGTCCGCCGCTCCGTCGGTGCGCGTGATGCAGGCACCTACGACCGTCCATACCGCACCACTATACGGTCCCGATGTGTACAGGCCCGTGCCTGCGGTCGTGGTGTCCACCGACTCCGGACCCGACTCAGTGACGGTGCGCGTGACCTCGGTGGACGCGCGGGCCGAAGTCGTCGCCGGTGCCGAACAGCGTGTGGCACGCGGGACGGTCTCACTGAGTGCCTTGCGCGTACGCCTGCGCGATTCCTCGGCCGTGCTGCGCGTGATCGCTGACGGTCACCGGGCCGTAGAAATGGTGGTGCACCGCAACTTCGGCGGAACGGATCTCACGAAGGGGACGGTCCTGAAGGCACGGTTCATCGAAGGGACCTTCGGGAACCGACGCGTCACCCCTCAGGCGTATCAACTGCGTGTGCGCGCCCGTGAGCAGGTATCGGGGGTGGTGCAGATGCGATACACGTCAGCGCTGGCCGCCGCGTCGGTGTGGGTGAGCTTCACCCCGTCGTGGGGGGATCCCGCCGCCCAGGGGCGTGAACTGTTTCCGGTCACGACGCCCACCTTGAGCGATATCGTGGACTTGCCGGTGTCGTTCGTCGCCCCCGACGCACCGGGGCGCTATTGGTTGATCGTGTTGCTGGCCGCGGAGCCGTCGGGTGGGTTCGCCCTGTCGAGCACCAACTGGACCGTGGGCCGTCCAATCTGGAACGATGGCAACGAGGCCGCGCGGCTCCCCGACTCACTCCTGATGCAAGGCAATCGTGACGGGCATATCGAGCGATACGTGGCCTACCCGTCCACGTGGAATCGGGGTGAGCGGGAGTGCGATCGGTCTCGGACGTCTTTGCCAGGAACCAAGCAATGCCGTCAGGTGCAGGGGCTCTTCGCCATTCCCATCGAAGTCGAAGGGCCGGTTGCGAACGGCGTTACCGCCGCACCTCCACCCTGATTCCCGCCAGTGCCACGCCGCGCAATTGCCGGTACTCCGGTGGGTCACAGTAATCGAACGGTAGTTGGACCTCACCCGTGCGAATCCCGGCTGCCAGGAAGTCGAACGGCTGCGATGCGAGATCATTGCCATCGTTCCAGCGCGGCTGCTGACAGCGCCAGTTGGTGGCACTCAGCAGCCACACCGCTGCCGGCTCGGCCCCTTGTGTGAAGAGAATCCAGTAATCGCCTTCCCGAGCGGGTGCGGTCAGGGCAATGGGAACGGATACCCGCGCCCCGTTCACGCCGGCAAGCAATGAACGCACGGTGGTGGTGTCCTCCCGTGGCTCACGCCACGTGGTGGTTTGCGCGAGCACGTACAGCAGGGAGCGTCCGCGCGTGGTGTAGCGCAGGCGCACACTGCCGGTGATGGGAGCCCCGGGCTTCACGTTCAGAGTGCCGAGTGAATCGCGCACCATTTTGCCGTTGAGCAGGAAATCCACCACGCGCAGTTTGTCCTGCGTTGACGGGGCGGGAATCAGCAGCGGCGCCATGCCGTTGAGTTCCACACGCATGACGCTCGCCACATGCTCGAAGAGTGGATACACGGTATCGCGCGACGCCGTGCGGTGCGTCAGGATCGCGGGCGCCGCACTGGGGGCTCTGGCCGCGAGTGGGTAGAGGGAGTCGAACTCCGCAGCACCACCCCGCACCACCGCGAAGGTTCGGCCACGCAGTGGTGCGTCGGTTCCCTCGCCCACCACACGCAGGGTCTCGCCATCTCGCGCCGTGCTGCGCCAGCCGAGACGGTTGTGCACTTCGATGCGGGGAGGGATCTCGAAGGGGGTCTCCCCATCCAGCACGAAGGCGGGATCGATCTCGCTGGTAAGTACGAGACGTGCCGGCTTGGTGAGATACCACGCGATCGCCGCCAATGTGATCGCCACGGAGAACGCCGCCACCACGGCGGGTTGGCGCCACCATGCACGTCGCCAGCGCAGGCGCCGACGAAGCTCCAATTCGAACTCCACATGCTGCCGGGTGCCGCGCAACGACAGGATGAACTCTTCGACGGCAGGCGCAGTCGGTCCCTGTGCGAGGTACCACCGCACGGTCCCTTCGAGTGCCGCCGACAGATCGCCCCCCTCGAGCAGCAGGCGCACGGCTCGCCGCAGCGCCGGGAACTCGCGTGCACCGATCAGCAGCGCCGCACCGATCCGCTGCGCGCTGCGCTGCTGCTGTGCCGGAGGGACCGTGGCGCGGATATCGTCGGCAATGAGCGCATGCGCGATCGACCAGCGGCGGCTGCTATCGCGCAGCGCAAGCCCGTGACGTTCGAGATCGCCAAGGGTAATGGTGGCGCGACCGGAGGCGTCGTCGAGCAGCGCCAGCAGCAGGGACTCGTCCATCGGCGCATCGAGCGCGGCCAACAACGACAACACCTCCCGCTCGGCATCACTCACCTCGCGAAGGCGTGCCTGCGGTGACCGTGCCTCCTGGCAGAGATCACGCAGCGCTGGCTCGCTCACCACCACCCAGGCGCCGTCGGCGATGCGCAGGATGTCGCTGCTCACCGCAGCGCGCAGCAGCTGTAGTACCTCGAACGGTGATCCGTGCGCCGCCGTGTGAATGTGCTCCACGAGGAGACTCGACGTGGCCTCACCGGGGATTTCGGCGATCGATGCGATAAGCGCCTGCACTTCACTGCGGTCGAGCGGACGCAGCACGATCCCCGATTCGCCACACCCGAGCTCCGGGGCGTCGTGACGCGATGTCCCCACGAGCAGTACCGACGCCTTGGTGACGCGCTGCATGGCATGGTCGATCGTCTTGATCGAGGCGGCGTCGGCCCAGTGAATGTCGTCGAGCAGCATGAGGAGCGGATTCTCCTCCGAGACCGCGCCGATCAGATCGGCGAGGGCGCGGAGACGGCGGAGCAGCAGGTCGGCGTTGACGGCGGCCGGCTCGGCCACCACCGAGAACTCTTCGGCGATTCGCGGTACGAGGGCCGCGAGGACCGCGGCCGATGAGGGGGCCATGCCCGCCGCACCGGGAAGCGCCACCAGCTGCGAGACCAGTTCGGCGAGGACGGCGTATGCATCGTCGCGCTCGCGCTGCTGGGCAGACACCAGCACCACCTGCACGCGCCGCTGCCGGACCCGCGTGGTGAGCTCGCGCAGCAGGCGGGACTTGCCCATGCCGGGCGCTCCCACCACGAGAAACCGCTGCGGTACCCCACCGGCGACGGTGGCCCACGCCGCGAGCAGCGCGGTGAAGGCGTCGGTACGCCCCTGAAACTCGGGGACGGCGGGAATGCCGATAGCCTCGCGCTCCTGTTCGGCACCAGGTGCATGCCGGGCCATCGAGCCGACGAGCTGGCCGATGTGTCGTTCGAGGGACCGATCGAGCGCCACGCCGTCTTCCGCCCGCGTGGCGCGCAGCGACGCGATCTCGAGCAGCATCTGCCCCCCCTGACCGGCGAGGGAGAGCACATCGAAACGGCGCCGCCACATTTCATCATCGTCGGGGGCGAGCATCACGAGCCGCTTGGTGAGCGGCAGCGCCCGAGCGGTGTCACCCTGCGCAATCAGGTCGCGGAGGTGCTGCACCGCCGCGGCGAGGAAGGCGCCGCGCAGCCGGAGTCGCTCGGTTTCGGCCCACCGTTCGAAGTCACCGGCGCCGGGCGAGGCAAAGCTCGGCAGGAAGTCGCCGGAGTAGGCCGCGACAGCCGCGGCGTACTGCCGCGACTCGACGGCCAGCAGAAACGTGTCCACGTCGGCGACGATGTGGGCGCCAGCCTCGAGCCATTCGCCGTCGGACGCCACCGCCTCGGGCCCCACGGTGTTGCGCAGCGTGAAAAGCGCCTGGCGCAACGAGGCGCGGCGCTGCGGCTCGGCCGAATCACCCCAGAGCATGTCCGCCATCACGCTGCGCGACGCCCGCCGACCTCGCGAGCACACCAGATACGCCAGCAACGCGAGCGGTTTGCCCGGGGGGAGCAGAACCGTCCCGTCGGTGCGTGCGAGCTGGAAGGCGCCGAGCAGGGTGAGGGTGGGTGCCCCCCCAGCCGTGTGAGGGTCGCGGCTGAGGGGGCTGGGTATCTGGGTCGGCGATGTCATCTATGGTGAGGTGCTGTGCGCTCTGGCCGGACAACAGCTCCGATCACGTCTGCCGGAGAGTGGCATTACCCGACCTCGGTATGCTGCGTCGCTGGCGTCAAGCAGCCGTCAAGCAGCTGCCCTAAGCATGACGCACTGCACGCAGGCCTCGGCACCACGGTCCGCGGCTGCGCTTATCTGCCGAGATTGAGGCAGCGCGTGTACTCCTGAAGCGCCCTCGGTGAAGCGACCTGACGCCAGGCCCGGGTATCCACGCGGCTGCCGTCGAAAAACGCGTAGGCGTTCTCGTCCACCTCGAGCGCACACCGTGCCTTGAGCGCCTCGCTCGCGGGGCCGCGATTCGACGTGCCCGACGAACCTGAGGAACCTCCCGAGGAGCTTTCCGACGCCCGTTCGGCCTTCCTCTTTTCACGCTCGGCCTCTCGTTCCGCAGATGCCTTGGCCTCCGCAAGGGAGTCTGCTCTTCTCTGTCTTTCGGCAACGGCCGTTGCGAGCGCATCCATGATCGGGGCGATCGCCTTTGCATGGGTTAGACGGCCGTCTCCGCACTTGAACACTCGAGCTCCGGACGCATTCGCCTGCCAGCTCAGCGTGATTTCTGACAACATCGCGTTCTGGGCCACGATGCTGTCGGCAACTTCAACGCCTTCAATCGGTTCGACCGCATCCATTGGCGCCCGGCGGTACTCCACGTCGATGCTGCACGTGAGTGAGGTTCCCGACAGCTTCGCCACTACGATCGAGGGTGTCAGCTGGAAGGTGCTATCCTCCGACATTGCCCCGCCGCCTTCTTCGATTTCCGGCTCGAACCAGGCTGGAATGTCGAACGCCATCCCGCCCAGTCGTTGCTCATTCGTCATTACCTCCACTACCGCCTTGGTACTCCACGTCGCGAAGCGGTCAGCGGCTTCACTCATCGTGGTGATCCACGAGTCGAACATGCGTTCGAGCAAGGCCTCGCTCATGGCGAGCTTCTGCGACTTGAGCAGCCCGTCCGCTCGTGCCTTGTCATCCAAGCGGTCGTAGACCATCGGGCCGATTCGGAGGACGCTACCGGTCGAGTCGAGCTCGAACTTCCGGCCGGTCCAAAGGGCCAGCGGCAGGACCGCCTTTGAATCGAATCGAACCCCCTTCGCCACCAGAAAACCCGCGGCGTCGGACAGATTGGCATCGGGTATTGGTTCGACACCGGTCTCGTATACGAGACTTTGCTTGTCCACGGCGAATGCGAAGCCACTGTCGCCGTCTACGGAGACCGAATAACGCCCCTCGTCGCCTCCCGTGATTCGTACGATCGCGGGGCCCCGACAGGTATACGAGCTCTGGGCAACGCAGCCATGCGCAAACCGTGAAGGATTCCTGTCGGCTTCCTGCAGGGCTGTTCCCGACGAGTATCCGCTTTCCCAGCGTAGCACCCAGTCACCTGCGGCGGTTGGAGCGCTACAAGCGGGCAAGAGTACGGCGATGGCCAGCAGCGAGCCGGAGAGGCGGAGCTTGTGTTGAGACGATGAGTTTGCGGACATGAGGGTTGGGAAAGGGGATGAATGCACCGCCTCTCCCTTACTCTCCCCGCGTCAATCAGTCGTTAGGTCGGCCCGGAGCCAGCAACGAACCGATCCACCGCCTTGTCGATCAACATGAACACTTTGTCATCATCGTCGCCGTTCACGCGCCCCAGCAGCTGGTCGCGCCACTCGGCGGGGATCCACGCTGTGCCGTGGGCCGCGCCCATGGCGGCGCCTACGATGGCGGCGATGGTGTCGTTGTCGCGGGTGTCGTTGACCGCCGACAGCATCGCCTCCCGCGGATCGTGCCCGTACTGCGCCACGATGTGCAGCACACAGGGGACGGTCTCCAGCAGATAGGCCCCGCTGTACCAGCGGTTGGCGGCCTCGCGCACTGATTGCCCGCGCGCCACGGCGGGGCGCACCTCGCTGTCGAGCAGCTCACTCAGGCTACCGCGCCACTGAAACAGCGGGCCGCTCAGCACCCGCGTGTCGTACTCGAGGCCGCTGTCCATCACGCGGAGCACCTCGGTATAGGTCTCCAGCCATTCGGCCGGCGTCTCTGGGATGTCCCCGTTGAGTAGCCGCCAGAGCAGCGCCACCCACGCCACGCTGCTGGCGATCGCGAGCGGATCGTTGTGTGTGACGGCGGTGCTGAGGGCAGTATCTGCCCACAGTCCAGAGCCACCTTCGCGCAAGTATGGCAGCAGTGCAGGGGAAATGCGCATGAGCGCGCCGTTGCCCGCACTTGCCTGCGTGGCCTCCTGCCACGGCGCGCCCGTGCGGAGCGCCTGGCAGAACTGCAGCGTGGCCTTGCTGATCCCGAAGATGCGGTCGTTGGCGATGCGGAACGCCAGCTCGTCCGGGTCGAGTGCTCCGTCGGCGAGCAGCTGCTCGACGGCCCGGAAGGTGAGCTGCGTGTCGTCGCTGGGGGTGCCCGCCGGCTGGCCGTTGGCATACCGGCTTGGCAGATAGCCGGTGATACGCCCGTACTGCGCCTCCCGCTCGTGCGGCAGCATGCTTTCGGTGCGATTGCCGAGGGCATCCCCGATGGCCACCCCCAGCAACATGCCGCGCACGCGGTCGGCGAGCCCCTCCGGCTCGGCGGGAGGCACAGGAGGGAGGACGGCGAGGCGGGCGTGGTCGAGGCGGATGGACATTCAAAAAGCGGCTGAAGCGGGAGTGGGGGACGGCGGGAGCGGATGCTACGGGAGCCCGAACGGCAGGAGCCGTGACGACGATCGACAGCGCAGGCACTGACGACTGACAACTTTGACTGATGACTGATGACTGAAGACTCCCGTCCGTCCACGCGATGCCATTCACCGGTAGCCCGTGAACGGCGGGGAGTGTTCAGTGGTCAGTGAAAGTTGTCAGTGGTCAGTTACTTCGACCCCAAGAGCTCCTCGATGCTCTCGGCGCACACCTCCAGCACGTTCTCGAGCCCTTCCATGGTATGGTCCCCCATGTGGCCGATGCGGAAGGTGCTGGACTTGAGCTTGCCGTAGCCGCCGCCGATCACGTAGCCGCGGCTCGCCACCGCCTTCACGATGGCGTCGGGGTTCACCTCCCCGGGGACGGTCACGGCGGTCACGGTGTGACTGCGCGCGTCATCGGGCGCGTACACGCCGAACGGTGCCCCCACACGCTGCCGCAGTTCGTGCACCCAGCTGTGTGTGTGTTCGGCCATCGCCTGATGGCGTTCCCAGCGACGCTCGATCGTTTCGCGGCGAATGTGGGCGCCCTGCACGGCGGTGGCATACAGCAGGCTCACTGCCGGTGTGTTGGGGGTCTGGTTCTTGTGGATGTACTGCTCGAACTCCACGAGATCGAAGTACATGCCGCGCGCAGACGCCTGGCCGGCCTCGCGGATGAACCGCTCACTCGCCACGCCGAACGCCAGCCCGGGCGGCAGCGCGAGTGCCTTCTGCGAGCCGGTGAGCACGAAGTCGAGCTCCCAGTCATCGGTTTCCACGGGTACGCCGGCCAGACCGGTCACGCTGTCCACGAGGATCGCGCAGTCGTAGCGATGGGCGAGCTGGGCGAGAGCGTGGATGTCGGTGAGCACGCCGGTGCTGGTCTCGCTGTGCACCACGGTCAGTGCGCTGTACGTGCGGGTGCGCAGCGCGTCTTCGACGACATCGAGCGGGACGGGGCCGCTCCAGTCCCCGCCCACCACGGTGGACTCGCGGCCGCACGATTGGGCGATGTGGGCGAAGCGTTCGCTGAACGCCCCGTTCACGAGGCAGAGAATCGCCCCCGGGCGTGCGCAGCGGATGGCGGCTTCCATGAGCCCCGTGGCGCTGGAGCTGCTCACATACACGGGCCGCTGCGTGCGGAAGACGGGCTTGAGCCCGGCCTGCACCTCGGCGAAGAGCGCCTCGAACTTTGCGCCACGATGCGGCAGCATGGGCTGCGTGAGGCTTAGCAACACGTCGGCCCGCACTTCGGTGGGGCCGGGAAGGAAGAACGTGCCGAACGCCATGGGGGGCCCTTGCTGCTGCGGGTGCGAGATCGAAGGCGCACCCGCCCGTCGTGCCCTTACACGCGCGACGGGTGCGACTCGAATAATAAGTCGTACAGGGCGTCGAAGCTGTTCGCTTCGGCGTCGGCGACCGCCACGACCTTCTCCCGGCGGGCCACTCCGGTGTAGGCGAAGAAGTGGTCCACCACGCCACGGACCGCGGCGTCGGTGCTGCCGTCGCCGACCATGGCGATGGGGCGCCGCAGTTGCAGCCGCTGCACGGTGAGCGGCTTCCCCTGTTGCGTAGCCAGCGGCTGGTCGCCGTCGAGGAGGCTGAAGGTGTTGTCGGCGGGATCGAGCGCGAGCGACACGGCATGCACGCGATCGGCGCGTACGCCCAGCTGCAGGGCAAGCGGGATGATCGACGGACGCAGCCCGCCGCTCAGCAGATGCACGTGGACGCCAGCGCCGTGCAGCGCGCCGATGAGGCTCTTGGCGCCGGCCTGCAGCGTTTGCTGATAGGCGTCGGCCAGGGCCACCAGCTCCTGCGCCGTGGGGCGGATGCGCGACAGCCGCCGCGTGTACACCGCCTCGATGGGCATCTCACCGGCCATGGCGCGCGTGGTGAGCTCTTCGCTTTCCTTCGCGATCTCCGGGCCGCGCAGGGCGGCGAGCCAATCGATGCCTTCGATGTCGGCGAGCGTACTGTCCACGTCGAAGACGACGGTCTTGAACAGCGGCTTGCCGGCGCGATCATCATCGTCGCGTCGCGTCGTGAGCATGTGAAACGTTGGTTCGGGGACGGCCAGGCAGTAGCGCCTGTCCGCTCAATCTGTGGAGTGGACCGCGGGCGCGCATCAGACTCGACAGTCCGAACCGATGTGGAGAATGTGTTGAAAACGTGGGTGTTCGTGCCCGATCAGAGCACGTTCCCCGGCGCCAGCAGGCCATGGGGATCGAATTCGTGCTTGAGTGCACGCATGACCCGCTGCTGCGCCTCGCTCGCCTGCAACGGCAGCCAGCGCCGCTTGAGCTTGCCGATGCCATGTTCGGCGGCCACCGTGCCACCCATCGCGATCACCTCGCGCAGCGTGGCGTACACCACCTGCTCGATGCGACGCAACTCCTCGGCATCGTTCGCGATGAAGTTCTGGTGCGGATGGCCGTTGCCGGCATGTCCGTAGGCGATGCCGCGCGCAATGCCGGCCTCGTCGGCGAAGCGGCGGGCGATGCCAAGTGCTTCGGCGAGTCGCGGGTACGGCACGGCCCAGTCGGTGCTCACCTTGCGGCCGCCGAATGTACGGCGCGTCGCGCCACGTTCGTTCATGGTGGCCGGCACCGCATGGCGCATGCGGCGCGCCTCGTACTGCGACGCGGGCGAATCGTACACGCGAATGTCTTCGGCGAGTGCGTTGTGCGCTTCGGCGAGCGCAAGCCACGCGTCGAGCGGCAGTTCCTCGTCGCCGGCTTCGTTGGCGCCGGTCTCCTCCACATACACCATGGCGGTGGCACTCGTTGCCCAGTTGCTGCTTCCTTCGGCGGTGCGCGCGATGTCCATGGCACCCTGATCGAAGTACTCCAGACAGCGCGGATGCACATCGCCGCTGCGCCGCGCACTCACCACGAAGGCGAGGGCATCTGCTTCGTGCGTGAAGGGCACGATGAGCCCGAGCACCTGATGCGGCAACGGATGCAACGCGAACTCCGCCTCCACCACCACCCCCAGCGTGCCCTCGCTCCCCACGAACCACTGCACGGGGTCGTGGGCGATCGGGTAGCCCACGGTATTCTTCTCGAGCTGCGGCCGGCGCAACTCGAGCGTTTCGCCGCTGGCCAGCAGCACGGTGAGCGCGCGCACATGCGGACCGGTGGCGCCGTAGCGCAGCGAACGGGCCCCGCTCGCATTGCAGGCGATGGCCCCACCCACGGTGCTCTCTTCCTCGCTGGTGGGATCTGGGGTGAACAGCAATCCGGCCGCTTCGGCCGCACGTCGCACGTCGGCCACGACGGCCCCGGCGCCCACGCGGATGGTGCGGTCGATGGTGTTCACCGCACCGATGTGCGACAGGTTGCGCAGCGAGAGCAGGATGCCCTTGTCGGTGATGCTGGCGCCGGTGGTGCTGCTTTGCAGTCCCGCCGGTGTGACGTAGCTCCGATTCGCCGTGGCCTCACGCAGCAGCTCCGCCACTTCCTCCACGCTCGTGGGGCGCGCGACGGACTCCGGGATGAGCTCGAGGCCCGAGGCGTCGTGGGAGAACGCGAAGCGGATGTCCCGGTCGGAGACTTGGGAGCGGTGCATGGGAGGGAAAAGCGAAACGGCGAAAAGGGAAACGGCGAAAAGGGAAAAGAGAAAGGGCGGGCTTACTCGTCGCGGAAGTGGACGACGCTGGCGGTCACCACATCGGGGAGTTCGAGCAGCGCCTTGCGCGTCTCTTCGCTCACCGTGCCGTCCACACTCACCGCCGCGAGGGCATCGCCGCCTTGCGCGAGTCGCGCCTGGTGATACTCGGCGATGTTCACGTGCCGCTCGCCGAGCAGTGTGCCCACGCGGCCGATGACACCGGGCACGTCGTGGTTGGTGAGAATGAGCAGCGTCTGCCGCGGGTTCACATCAATGTGGAACGAGCCGATCTGCGTGAGGCGCGGGGTGCTGCCGTCGGGGGCCACACCGGTCACGGCCAGCTGCTGCATGCCGCCGGCGAGGGCCACTTCCACGGTGCGTGCGCCGAGTTCGCTCGATTCGCCAACACTGAGTTCGAGGCCGCGCGTTTCGGCGAGGGCGCGGGCGTTGATGAGATTCAACCGGTCCGTTTCGATCACGCCTTCCAGCACGCCCGCAGCCACGGCGGCCAGCAGGGCGCCCGTGCCGTGTGCGAGGTCGGGGCTCACGCGCAGCGCCACGCGCCGCACGGCGCGCATGCCCTGGTCGGCAAGCACCGCGCGCGCCACGGCGGCGGCGCGGCGCGCCACGAGCATGGCGGGCTGCAGGTCGCCCCACTCACCGGTACCACCGGCCACGTTGATGCTCTTGGAGAGATCGTTGCGCAGCAGCGCATCACGCACGGCGAGGCACACGTCGCGCGACACGTTGCGTTGCGCTTCCACGGTGTTGGCACCGAGGTGCGGCGTAAGCAGCAGGTTGGGGGCCTTGCGGAGCGGCGAGTCGGCGGCGAGCGGCTCGGCGGTAAACACGTCAAGCACCGCCCCGCGCAACTGATCGGCTTCGAGGGCGGCAAGCAGTGCCGCTTCATCGACCACGCCGCCGCGCGCGAGATTCACCACGACGGAGCGGTTGGGGAGCCGCGCCAGCTCGCGCTTGCCGATCATTCCCTTCGTCTCGTCGGTCAGCGGCACGTGCAGCGTGAGGATGTTGGTCTCCGCCAGCAGGGCATCGAGCGACGGCGCGCGCCGCACGCGTAGCGCGGCGAAGCGTTCATCGGCGATGTAGGGATCGTACGCCACCACGCTCATGCCGAAGGCGTGTGCACGTGCCGCGACTTCGCTGCCGATGCGACCGAGCCCCACGATGCCGAGCGTCTTGCCCTTGAGCTCGCGGCCCATGAACGACGCGCGATCCCAGCGACCGTTGGTCATCACTTCGGCGGCGCGCGGAATCTGTCGCAGCAGGCCGATCACGGTGCCGTAGAAGAGCTCCGCCACCGCCACGGTATTGCCGGCGGGCGCATTGATGACCGCCACGCCGAGTGACGTGGCCACATCGAGCGCGATGTTGTCGATGCCGACGCCGGCGCGACCGACGACCTTGAGCTTCGTGCCGGCCTTGAGCAGCTCCGCGGAGATGCGCGTGGCACTGCGTCCCACGATGGCGTCGTAGTCGCCGATGCGCGCCAGGAGCTCGTCCTTGGGCAGCGTGGGAACCTCGTCGACCTGCAGCTGCGGTTCGGCAGCGAGGAGGGCGAGACCCTCCTGATCGACATCGTCGGTGACGAGAACGCGGAACATGAGCAAGTCCTGTGAAGGGGCGACTTCCGTGCAAAAAGCTAACGGCGGAAGCGGGTCACAGCGGGAGCGCGAACGACGGGAGCAAATGCAACGGGAGCCGCGAATGCGCGACCTCGATGTCGCGATTCAACGGCTCCCGTCGTCCGGCTCCCGTGGGACCCGCTCCCGCCGTGACCCGCTTCCGTCGTTTGCAGTTGGGGTCACACCCCGAGCTGTCTTCGTAGAACGTCCCTCAGCCCCACCAGCGTTCCGTCTTCGGCTGCCGGCGAGTCGTCGCGCACGTGCAGCTCGATGCCGTCGGCGATGGAGATGCGGCGCCACGCGGCCACGGGGTTGGCCTGCTTCTGCACCGGGTCGAGCTGGAGCGCGAGCGCCGGCGCCAGCGAGGCGGCCACGCGGCGCTCGAGGGCGTCGCCGGTGGTCTCCTTCATCTCGGCCTTGATGGCGTCGAGCGTCTGCCCCTCGCGCTGCCGGATCTTGATGGCCAGCAGCTGGAGGAGATGCCGATAGCCGTACGTGGCGGCGGTGCCGGCGCCCTCGGGACGGTCGAGCAGCCCATTGGCCACGTAGAACCGCACGGCGCGCGCGGAAGGCGTGGCGCGCGCAGAGGCATTGGTGGGCTTCACCCCTGCAGAGTCGACAAGCGACGCGGCATGGGCAGCGAGGCCCCGTGCGTTCCACGGGGCATGGCGCGCGTGAACGCGGAGGAGTTGGACGGGAGACTCGGCCATTCGGCAAATATACCGTGCGCGAGGCTGGCTTGCGCTTCGCGCGAAAGGCGGACGAAACGGGAGCGGGTAAGGGCGGAAGCTGATCCGACGGGAGCGCCAACCACGGGAGCCGCAAAGCGCGACTGCGCTATCGTGCGTTACGGCTCCCATAGTATGGGCTCCCGTCGGATCCGCTCCCGCTGTTACCCGCTCCCGTCTCTGCGCAGTTCAACGCCGCCCCTACACTGCCTGCGCTTCCGCCATCTCCACGAACCCCAGCAAGGCCCGATTGAACTCGATCGGTCGCTCGTCGTGCGGCAGGTCTCCCGCGTGAATGTTCACGAAGTCCGCGTCGGGGGCGTGCTCCATGACCGTCGCGGCCTCACGAAAGGGCGTCTGCGAGGCGTCCGTGCCCCAGGCGACGAGGAGCGGGCAGGCGAGTCGGCCGATGGTGCTGCGGATGTCGTGATTGAGCTGCATGCCCACGAAGGCGGCGGGGGCGAAGCGGGCGTTGGGTTGATTGGCGCTGATCCAATAGAAGTACGCTGTCCTAGCATCGAGCCCGAAGGCGTAGATGTCCTTGAGGAAGTACCGGATGCTGGGGCGGGATACGAGCGCCTTGAAGAGTCCCGTCCCGAGCAGGGGGGTGCGGAACATCGCGCGAATGGCGCCGAAGGGAGCGCCGCCCTGCTTGACCAGGCGCGACACGCCGGCCGGACCGATGGCGCAGACGCCGCGCACCATGTGCGGGTGTGCGTCGGCGACGGCGATGGCGTAGGTGCCGCCGAGGCTCGACCCGATGAGGATCGCGGGCTCATGGACGACATCGCGCAGGAAGTCGTGAATGAGCTCGAGATATAGTTCGGCGGTGTACTGTATGGGCGGGCGCTCGGAAGCGCCGAATCCCAGCAGGTCGAGCGCGAAGCAGGTATGCTGCTCGGCGAAGGCCGGGATCGTGTGCCGCCACTCGACGTTCCATGCCGCAGCGTGGATGGAGTGGAGGAAGACGAGGGGGTCGCCGTGACCACGAACGACGTAGGCGACCTTCCAGCCCCGCCACGCATAGGTGCGGCGTTCCCCTCCAAGCGGATTCGGGAGGGTGTTCATGTTGGGCCGACCGGCGGGCGCTGAATTGTTCGGCATGGACGGTTCCATGCCGCTCCTGGATGCACGAATCGCGCTAATCGATGCCGACTCGCCTGGCCGCCCGTGTGACACTCCCCAGTATCACCCACCACCCACCGGAACGACCAGACGATTGTGTCGGCACGATCGCGCGATCGTGCCCGTTCCCGAAGGAACGGTACTGCTCTAGTTGTGTGCGGTTACTGACCGCAAACTGCTTCTACTTCGCTTCAGTCTCGTGCCATCGCGAAGGCCGTCTTCACGCCGACCGTCGCCGCGTGCTGGGCGATCGTGGCGAGATCCACGGGCTTCTCGAGGAAGTGCAGCGCACCCAGCCGGAACGAGGCCTGACGATTGGAGTCGTCGGGGTAGGCCGTGAGCACGAGCACCATGGCATCCGGCGACAGCATGCCGGCCAACGCCATGACCTGCAGACCGCCATCACGCTTGCCGCCCAACCGAAGGTCCGTCACGATCAGGTCGAACCGCTGCGTTCGCAGCTTATCGAGCGCCTCTGGAAGAAGCTCTGCCGACGTCACCGTGTTCCCTTCGATTTCGAACAGCTCGACGAGGATGTCGCGAATACTCTGCTCATCTTCAACGACGAGCACCGACTTGGTTGCAGCATCCGTCTTCATGCCAGCCACTAGTGCGAGGATCGGGCCACGATTGGCGCGAGTCGGCTAAGTGATTGCCAGGGAACGTTTTCGCGGGGTTCCCGGTCACAAACCTGGTCTTTATGTGATGACCGGAATCCGGACATCCTGTCATGCGCGCCCGAAATTCGGTCACCCGATCCGGACAGATCCGTGCGTTTCTGCGCAATCCGCCCGTTTCCGCGGTAGCCGCTCGAACTGCCTTACCGCGGAAACCAGCGGGGTACGCGGGAACGCGCGGGTCGGATGTTCTGGCGGCGAGTTCGTATCAAGTCATTGCATCGCATTCATTTACCTGCTGCCGGCTCGCTCGTGGCGGTCCACTCCACGCTTCTTGTATAGAAAGCAAGAAGCTAGTCTTTATTTCTCTAGTGATGCTCCACCGGTCTCGAGGCCGTACTTTTTCAGCTTTTCCAAGAGCGTGGAACGCGCGATGCCCAACGATCTGGCAGCCGCTGACCGATTTCCGTCCACTGCGGCCAGCGCTACGCGGATCGCTTCGCGTTCAGCCTCGTCCAGTGTACGGACCTGCGATGACGGCCGAACGGTCGGCACGGCGGACGGGTCGGTGGGCAGGCCGAGGTGCACCACGTCGATCGGGGCGGTGCGGGCCAGGATGGCGGCGCGCCAGAGGGTGTTCTTGAGCTCGCGAATATGTCCGGGCCAGCGGTAGGCCATGAGCGCATCTTCCGCGGCGCGGGTGAGGCTCGCGCCTTTGGGCAGAAAGCTCTGGGCCAGCGGTGCGATTTCGTCGGGGCGGGCGCGGAGCGGCGGCAGGGTCAGCGTGAGGACCTGCAGCCGGTAATAGAGGTCGGCGCGGAAGCGCCGGTCGGCCACCGCGTCGGCCAGCGGCTGGTGGGTGGCCCCGATCACCCGCGCGTTGCTGCGCAGCGAGGTGGTCCCGCCCAACCGCCGGAAGCTCCGCTCCTCCAGCACCTTGAGCAGGCGGGGCTGCACTTCCTGCCCCAGCTCGGCGATTTCATCGAGAAACACCGTGCCGTCGGCGGCCACCTCCAACAGACCGCGCTTGGCCTGCCGAGCGTCGGTGAAGGCGCCGCGCTCGTGTCCGAAGAGTTCACTTTCGAAAAACGTGGTGGAGAGCGACGCGCAGTTGATCTCAACGAACGGCGACTGGTTCCGTGGCGAACGATCGTGGATCTGCCGCGCCACGAACCCCTTCCCGGTCCCCGTTTCGCCCTGCAGCAGGACGGGGGCGTCGGCGTTGTTGGCGGCGAGCACGATCAGCTCCTCGAGCGTGGGGGCGAGCGACGCGATCACCGGTTCGTCGGCACGCGCGTGCGCGCGGAGCACCTGAACCTCCTGCCGGAGACGACCGCGTTGGGCGGCGCGGCTCACGGCCGCCTCGAGCGCTTCGAGGTCCACCGGCTTCTCCAGCAGGTCGGCGGCGCCGTGGTGCATGGCCTGAACCGCCGTCTTCACGTCCGCGAAGCCGGTCAGCACGATCACGGCCAGCTCCGGATCGTCGGCGAGCAACGCGTCGAGCGCCACGATCCCGCTGGCGTCGGGGAGCCGCAGGTCCAGCAGCACGACGTCGGGCGCATGTTCGGCGGCCAGCTGCCGCCCCTGCGATGCCGTGGCCGCGCCGCGGGCGGTATGGCCGAAGGTTTCGAAGAACTCGACGAGGGTGGAGCGGACGGTCTCGTCGTCGTCGACCACCAGAATCGACAGCATTACGTGGCCGCCGTGGCCGGCAGCGTGAGCGTGAGTGTGGTTCCCTGCTCCGGCTGGCTATCGATCGAAATGGACCCGTGGTGCTCGTCCATGATGCGCTGACAGAGTGCCAGGCCGATTCCGGTCCCGCCGGCCTTGGTGCTGTAGAAGAATTCGAACACGTGCGGCAGCACCTCCGGCGGTATGGCCGGGCCGCCGTTGGTGAGACGGCAGCGCCAGCCCCCCAACGGGGACACCTGGCTGATCAGCTGCAGCTCCGACCCCTCGGGCGCCGCATCACAGGCGTTGACCAGGATATTGCGGAACACCTGCCCCAGCTGCTCGGCGTCGAGCAGGCAGCGCACCGGTTGGTTCGGGCGCACCCGGCGGACCGTGAGCCGGTGGGTGTCGAGCCGCGCGCGCTCTCCTTCCAGAATGTCGTCCCAGACCGTCTCCGGGTCGGCGGGCTGCAGGTGCACCGCGTTGGGACGGCCGAACTCGAGGAGCGACGTGACCATCTTGTTGAGGCGTTCCACCTCGCGGAGGATGCGCCCCACGTTCTTCTCCACGACCGGATCTTCGCGGGCGCGGAAGCGCAGCAGCTGCGCCGCCGATGAGATGCCGAAGAGCGGGTTGCGCAGCTCGTGCGCCACGCCGGCGGCCACCTCGCCGATCGCCTCCAGCCGCCGCTTGGATTCCACGCGACGTACCAGCCAGGCGCGCTCGATGGCCACGGCGGTCTGCGCCGCGATCACGGCGAGGACCCGCTCCGTTTCCTCGATCGCCGACTCGGACTCGAGCGGCTCGGCGTACAGCGTGAGCGCTCCCAGCACCCCCTCGGCGCTCACCAGCGGGGCGGTGATCTCGAGCCCGTTGGGGGTGGACTCGTGCACCACGTTGCTGGTGGCGAGGGCATCGAGCCAGGCGCGGGTGAGCCGGAGCTCGATCTCTTCCGGGCTGTAGGCGGCGTACCCCTGCCGGTGCGCGATGATGAACTTCCCCGACTCGTCGTCGGCGAGGGCGATCACGAAGCCGGTGGAGGGGATGGCCCGCTTGAGCTGCAGTGCCACTTCCTCGTACACGCGGTCGAGCGCGATCGCTTCGGCGAGTGCGATCCCCGTGTTGATGAGCGCTTCCCGCGACCGGTGACTTGGGGTGATGTCGACGGTGGCGAAGACGTACCCCGTGACCTCGTCCGCTTCCTCGAGGGCGGTGACCTGCATGAGGAAGACGCGATCCTCGTCGGGGGAGCTGCAGGGAAACTCCCAGCGCACGATCGGGGTGATGCGCTCGCGGAGCATCATCATCGCGCGGTCGATCTGTTCCCGCGAGGCGTCGTCGGCCACGCTGGCAAAGACCGAGCACCCGATCACGGCCGATTCCGGCGCGATCCCGGGTGCTCCGTTGTCTTCGGCAAAACGCGACCACGCGCCGTTGGTCGCAGTAATGCGCCCCTCGAGATCGACCGACCAGATCGTGAAGGGGAGCGCGTCGAGCAGCCGCCGCGCGAACGGCGGCTGCTCGGAGGTGATGGTCACCATGAGGTGATCATGCGTGCTCTCACCGGCGCTTGGCGCCCTTCTTGGCGGCCTTCACGGCCTTCTTGGGCGCGGCCTTCCCTGCCGCCTTGGCCGGTGCTTTGGCCGGTGCCTTGGCCGCTTTCTTCGGTGCCGGCTTCTTGGGGGCGGCCTTGGTGGCCTTCTTGGCCGGCGCCTTGGCTGCCTTCTTGGGCGCGGGCTTCGTCACCTTCTTGGCACCCTTGGCCGGCGCCGCCTTCTTGGGCGCCGCCTTGGTGGCCTTCTTTGCGGGCGCCTTCGCCGGTGCCTTCGCCGGTGCCTTCGCCGGTGCCTTGGCCGCCTTGGCTGGAGCCTTGGCCGGTGCCGCCTTCTTGGCGGCCGGCTTCGACGGGGCCTTGGCCGGGGCCTTGGCGGGCGTGCTGGCCTTCTTGGTCTCCGCCTTCACCTCGGCTTTCGGTTCGGCCTTGGCTTCGGCACCCGGAGCGGCCTTGGCAGCCTTGGGCGCCTTGGGGGCCTTGGGAGCCTTCGCTGCAGCCGGGGCTTCGGCGACCGGAGCCTCGACGACCGGCTCCGGCGCGGGCGCCGGGGCTTCGACCTTGGGCTCGGCCTTCGGGGCCTTGGGCTTGGGAGCCGGCTTCGGGGCGCCCGGGTTCTTGGGCGGCCGGCCGGGGCCGCGGCGCACGATGGGACGGCCGAACAGGTCGTCTTCGTCGTCTTCGTCGTCGATCATGCCGTCGTCGTCGAAGCCGTCGATGTCGTCCTCGTCCTCCTCGTCATCATCGTCGTCCTCGGCGCTGTCCCACAGGGAGTCGCCGTCGTCCGACGGCAGGCCGTAGCCGTCGTCATCGTCATCGTCGTCGTAGGACGAGCGTCCGTAGCCCCCCAGATCATCAAGATCGTCGTCGATCAGATGGAGCTTCCCCAACTCGTCGCCACGCGGCATGACGCCTCCTCTTCCTCGCTGAAGGACCGGTGAGCGCGCACGGAATGTGCGCGAATTTCACTTGCTCCTAGTACTAAGATGGAGGCCCGGAGTCAAGTGTGGGCGCGAACGGACGGCGTGTGCGAGGCAGGGCGGGGGCGTAAACGCGGGGGGCGTAAACGCGGGGCACCGACGAGCAGGGCACGGACGCGTTGGCAACGACGCGTTGGCACCAGACGCGTTGGCAGGCACGCGTTGGCGAAAACGCGGTCGACGACGCAGGCAACGACGAACAGCGACTACGCGAACTGCAGTCGGGGGCTGGGGGCGACGCTGCGCTCGCTGGTCGGGGTTGGGGGGGCGCCCCGACCCTGACCTCGACCCCGACCGCGACCCCGACCCGGACCAGCGCGCGCAGCGCCGCCCCACCCCACCGACCGCTGTTGCGTGGGCGTTACGCGTGGTTACCTGCGTGGTCGACTGCGTTTTCGCCAACGCGTGCCTGCCAACGCGTCTGGCGCCAACGCGTCGTTGCCAACGCGTCCGTGCCCTGCTCGTCGGTGCCCCCGCGTCACCGCCCGCGCGTCGTACCTACCCGATGCGCGGAATCCCCACGACGTCTCCCGCCGTGACCACGACCCGCAGCGCCTCGTACACGCGCGGCTCCAGCAGCTTGCCCGCCTGCGTCTGCAGGTAGTCCAGCGTGGCCGCCGCGCTCATGGGGTCGCGGTAGGCGCGCTTGCTGGTGAGAGCGTCGAAGGCATCGGCCGCCGTGAGCACCCGCCCGCCGATGGTGATGTCGGTGGCGGCGCGGCCGAACGGATAGCCACCGCCGTTCCAGTGTTCGTGGTGGTCGCGGATGAAATGCAGCGCCTCGCCGAGGTGGCCGAGCGGGTGCAGGATTTCGAGGCCGATCTTCACGTGGTCCTTCACGTGGGCGAACTCCTCGATCGTGAGCGGGCCGTTCTTGTTGAGGACCGCTTCGCGGATGCCGATCTTGCCCACGTCGTGCAGGCGGCCGGCGGTGTGCACGAGTTCCACGATGTCGTCAGGCTCGCCCAGTTCGGCGGCGATCGCCGCGCCCAGCTCGGCGACGCGCACGGAATGACCGCGCAGGTAGACATCCTTGGCTTCCATCG
>CAZNZG010000027.1:0-15425 GCA_964577455.1 uncultured Gemmatimonas sp.
GTGCTGCGCTCGAAGGCCGCGGTGAACCGATACGAGGCCAGCGCCGTATCCACAGCGATGGCGCGACCGGTCCATCGCTCCAGTCGCTCCGCCACCGACGTGAGGGGTTCATCGTGGAACAGCAGCGCACCGCTCGTCCAGGCGATACTGCCGCGGGCGTCGTACACCGACAGCGGCTGCACACGACCGGTACTGTCCACGATCTGGGCCTCGCCTTCGTGCAGCACCGCGCGGCCACCCCCGATCTGAACGATTCCCTGGGTCACCGACACCAGCAGCTGACCGGCGAGCGTTCGCAGCACGAACGTGGTGCCCGGGGCTTCCACGCGTACCCCGTTTCCATGCGCCACGAACGGCGCCATGGCGGGGGCATCCGCCGCAGGCACCGTGAACAGCGCTTCGCCGGTGAGCTCCAGCTCCCGCGCCCGCTCCCCGTACGCCCCGCGACTGCGCAAGGTACTCCCCGGGGCCAGCAGCACCTGCGATCCATCGGAGAGCATCACGGTGCGCATGGGCTCCCCCGCCGCGACCGCGTACGACACCGGCCGGCTGTCCGCGGAGGCCCCGGCCGCGAGATGCGGCCGCTCCGTCCAGAGGATGGTGGCGGCCACCGCCAGCACACCCACCCCGGCCACAATCCACCCCCGGCGACGCATCCGCGGCACCGAAAACCCCGTCATCCCCGAGAGCCCACGCCGGGCATTCGGATCGATGCGGGGATCGAAATTCGGGGAAAGAGCCATGACGCGAGCATGCCACCACAACCAACGCTCGGCAATGCCTCTGGGACAAAACGCACCCGGGCGAGGCGAAGGGTATCGATCATCCCTGTCCAGTCCGGCAGGCGAAACACCTCAGCGCGGTACCATCCCCGCGCACTGGTCGGCGCCCACGGCGTCGGCGGTCCCGTACTGTGTGCGGATCACCTCCCCCTTCCCCCCGGCAGCAGCGGGTGTCACGAGGAACATCGTCGCGTAGCTGGCATCACAGATGTCGGGGAGCTTCGTTCCCGCCAGCGCGTTCACGATCGCGGGAATGGTGTTGGAGTGCCCCACCACCAGCACCACCCCCTTCGCCTGCATGATCGCCGCCGCCACGTTCTTCACGTGCTGCGCATCGAGACCGATCACCGTGGGCGTGACCCCGGTACGCTGCTGCACCACCGCTGCCGTTTCCACCGTGCGCTTTCGGGTACTCACCACGATCGTGGTCGGCGTCGTCTGCGCCAGCGCGGCATCGAGCGCCCGGGCCCGTGCCACGCCGGCATCGCTGAGTGACGGATCATCAGCCGGTGCCGGCTGCTTTTCCCCGTGCCGCACCAGCACCACCAGTGACGGCTGCGCCGCTGCCGCGCGCGGCGCCACGGCACCGCACAGCAGTGCCGCACCCGTGAGGAACATCGATGCCGGGTTCGACACGCAGCGCGGAACGGCAAACCAACGGATTCGGGACATCGGCAACTCCGGAGTGGGCTGTGCGGCGCGACGGCCGTGTGATGAGATCGGCATGTGCGCCGGCACTGAGCATGCGGAAGCGTGGCGCGTGAAGCCGAACCCTCGGTCGAGAATGTAGCGTCCCGTCAGCACTGACGGTGGTGCCGACCTAGGCCCCGCCGCGCTCTTGCTCCAGCAGCACCCGTTTGCGCTCGAGCCCCCAGCGATAGCCCCCCAGCGATCCGTCCGCCCGCAGCGCACGGTGACAGGGAATGAGCACGGCGATGCGGTTGGCACCGCATGCCGTCCCCACCGCCCGAACGGCGTCGGGATGACCGATCGCCACCGCGATCTCACCGTAGCTCACCGGCAGGCCGGGTTTCACGCTCAGCAGGAACCGCCACACCTTGATCTGAAACGCAGTCCCCCGGACATCGAGCGGCAACTCGGGGCGCGGTGCACGCTGCGTCACGTGCGCTTCGAGCGCATCCATCCACGCATCGAGCGGTTCCCGCGCGCTTTCGGAGGCCGACACGATCACCGCCCTCGGAAAGGCATCATGAAGGCGCGCCACGAGCACGTCGCCATCGTCGCCGAACTCCACCTGACACACCCCGCGATCGGTTGCCGCCATGAGCAGCTGGCCGAAGGCCGTCGTACGCACCGCGTAGGTGATCTGCTCACCCGCCCCCCCCGCGCGGTATGCCGACGGGGTCATGCCCAGGCCACTGGTCACCTGCTCGTAGATGCGGCTGGTGGAGCCGTAGCCGGCTTCATATGTCGCCGACAGCACCGTGTCGCCGTCTCTCAGCCGCGTCTTGAACTGCTCGAGCCGGCGCGCTGCCTGATACTGCCGCGGACTGACCCCCAGAACCGCCGTGAAGGTGCGCTGGAAGTGGTGCGCACTCATCGACGCCTCGCGCGCCAACGCTGCGAGTGCGAGTGGTTGCTCGGCATGGGCGTCGATGTACGCCGCCATGCGCTGCATGCGATGGATCAGTTCGGCGGATGGTGCGCGTGACGGCATGCGGGATGCGTCGGATGAAGCAACGGCAGACGGGGTGAACGAGCGCATGGGATCTCACTGCTGGGGGCAACGATCTCAGCACGACGGTGCGTGTCTCCCCCGAACGCAACACCGATGCTCCCACCCGCACACTCCGAATCGTGCGGATTTCGCGGAATCTCGCATATTGCCCCACATGCTGCTCATCTATGGCGCCAACGGATACACCGGACGGCTGATCGTGGACGAATGTGTTCGTCGCGGCCTGCGTCCCATTCTGGCCGGTCGTCAGCGCGCCGCGCTCGAGCCACTCGCCCTCGAGTATGGGCTCGACCTGCGCGTGGCCGCGCTCGACTCCGCCCACACGGCACGGCCACGACTCACCCCCCCGGGTACGCTGCCGCCGTCGCCCCCGGACGAACTGCTGGCGATGCTCGAGGGCGTGACTGTCGTACTGCACTGCGCCGGTCCGTTCTTCCGCACCAGCGCGGTCATGGTGCAGGCCTGCCTCGAGACCGGGGCGCACTACCTCGACATCACCGGAGAAATCGCCGTCTTCGAGGCGTGCCGGCACCGACACGACGCCGCGCGCCAGCGCAACACGGTCGTACTGCCCGGCGTGGGCTTCGATGTGGTACCCACCGACTGTCTGGCCATGCGCCTCGCGGAATCGCTCCCCGGCGGCTCATTGCTGGAGCTCGCCTTCGCCGGTGGTGGCGGAGTCAGTCGCGGCACCCTCAAGACCATGCTGCTCAACGGGGGCGGTGGCGCCATCCGGCGCGACGGCACGATCGTGCCGGTGCCCACGGCGTGGCGCACGCGCACGATCCCCTTTCGCGATCGGCAACGCACCGCCGTCACGATTCCGTGGGGCGACGTGAGCACCGCGCAGTGGTCCACCGGCATTCCCACCATTCACACCTACCTCGCACTCCCCACGGCCGCGCGCATCGGCATGCGACTGCAGTCCCTCATCCAGCCGTTGCTCGACATCCCCGGCACCCGCCGCTACCTCGAACGACAGATCGACCGCCGCGTGGCGGGCCCCGATGCCTTCGTCCGAGCGCACGCCACGATGCAGGTGTGGGGTCGCGTTACCCACCCCGACGGACGCACCATCGAAGGGACCGCCGTCACCCCCGAGGGCTACCGATTCACGGCCATGGCCGCCGTGGAGAGTGCCTGCCGCGTGCTCAGTGCGCCTCCGGCATCCGGCTATCACACACCGGCCACGGCCTTCGGCTCCCGCTTCCTCGAAAGCCTCCCCGAGTGCAGCGTCGAGCTGGGCCCCATGTCCCGCGGACCCTCGGCGCCGAGTTGACGCGACGCGGCCGACGGTGCAGTTCATGACATGCCCAACGTCTCCCAGCCTGCCCCCCGTTCGGCGCAGGCCTCCCGCCTCGCGCTGTCGCTCCTCCTCGCTGCCACCACTCTGCCGGCACACGTGGCGGCACAGTCCAGCATCGCTCCTCCGCCGTCGTTCGATGATCCGGATCGCATCGGCAGGCTGACCCGCGCCATCCCCGCCGTGGACAGCGTCATGCGTGCCTTCATGACGCAGAATCGCGTACCCGGCATCGCCTACGGCGTCATCGTGGACGGCCGACTGCTGCATGTGGCGGCGCACGGCATCCGCCATCTCCCCGACAGCGCGCGCGTGGACACCAGCTCCGTGTTCCGCATCGCCAGCATGACGAAGAGCTTCACGGCGCTCGCCATCCTGCAGCTGCGCGACGCCGGCAAGCTGTCGCTCGATGCCCCTGCGGAACGCTACGTCCCCGAGCTGCGACAGCTGCGTTACGCCACGAGCGACGCGCGACGCATCACCGTGCGCGACCTCCTCTCGCACGCGGCTGGCTTCCCCGAGGACAATCCTTGGGGAGACCAGCAGCTCGATGCCACCGACGCAGACCTCTCGCGCATGATCCGGAGCGGGATCCCGTTCTCCAACACGCCGGGCGTGGCTTACGAGTACAGCAACTTCGGCTTTGCGATTCTCGGGCGCATCGTGGTGAACGTGAGCGGCCTGCCCTACGCCCGCTACATCCGCGACAAGGTGCTGCGGCCGCTCGGCATGACCAGCACCACGATGGAGGCACGCACCGTACCCGCATCGCGACTGGCTCATGGCTACCGGCTGCAGGATGGGCAATGGCTCGAGGAGCCACCGCTCGCCGACGGCTCGTTCGGGGCCATGGGCGGCATGCTTACCAGCAGTGCCGACCTCAGTCGCTGGGTGGGTTTGATGCTCAGTGCCTGGCCCGCGCGTGATGGCGCCGAGTCGCCGGTACTCAAGCGCTCGTCACTGCGCGAAATGCAGCAGATCTGGCGCTTCGCCGGCGCCACGGCCGTCCGCAATGCCAATGGGGCATTGTCACTCAACGCCGGTGGCTACGCGTACGGCCTGCGCGTGGCGCAGAACTGTCTCTTCAACCACATCGTGTCACACAGCGGTGGCCTGCCCGGGTTCGGGTCGCAGATGCGTTGGCTCCCCGAATATGGCGTAGGGCTGATTGCCCTCGGCAACCTCACGTACACCGGCTGGGGCGCCCCGCTCGATGCCGCCTTCGACGTCCTGGCGAAAAGCGGCGGGCTCACGCCACGCACGGTCCGTCCGTCACCGGTGCTCACGGCCATGCAGGAGAAGGTCACCCGCCTCGTGACGAACGGCTGGTCGCAGCCGCTCGCCGATAGCATCGCCGCGATGAATCTGTTCCGTGACGAAAGCGGAGCGCGCCGCGGCGCCGCGATCGCGCGGCTCGTACAGGCCGCCGGCGGCAATTGCCGCCCGGAGGGTGCCCTGTGGGCCGAGAATGCGCTGCGCGGGGAGTGGAAGCTGGCATGTGCCACGGGTGCGCTGCGCGTGCGCATCACGCTCGCCCCCACCGAGCCCGCACGTGTTCAGGAGTTCGGGGTGTTTTCCATGCCGGCCGACCGCCGCGTCGGCCCTGCCCCCGCGTGTCGGCCGTAGCGGCACACCACCAGCTGTCGGTTACGCGGCCCCGCGCGATGCCCGCACCGGCAGCCAGATCTCGCACGGCATCTGCTCGTCGTAGCGCTCGAAGGTGGGGGTGTGTGCGTCCTCCCACCGACCGTTGGTCGTGAGCCAGTGCATCGCGCGTCCCCAGGTGGCGGGGATCGCCTGCGGCGGCCCTGCATGGGTGAACACCGCGTACTGCATCTCCGGGACGCGCAGGCGTCCCGTACCCTCGGGCAGGTCGTCGAACGACGACACCTCCACGGCGCACATGTACTCCATGCGCTGCGTGACTCCATCGAAGGCGCAGGTGACCCCGTAACGCACCGTCTGTGTGTGGCGGAGCGGCGAGGCGTCAAACACCGCCCACTGCGCCGGGATCTGCTCCGGCGCAGTGTGCATGTCGTGCTGACGCCGGAGCCCTGCGAGCAGCATCGCGGTACGGTGTTCGAGGCGAGGTTCAGTCATGCGGAAAAGCTACCGGCTCTCACGCGGGTGCACACGCGTGCTCAGTTCACACGAACGAGATCGCCGCGCGGCGGCGTCCACGCGGGAATCCACGGATCGGACAGCGTGCACGCGCCGCGGACTGGCACGGTGAGTTCGCTGAAGCCGCCCCCACCCACGCCATAGCGCGCATCGCTCAGCTGCCACAACGGCCCCGCGGCGCCGGACACGGCAAACCACACCGGCGTACGCATGAAGTACAATGCCGCGCGGGCCTCGCATCGGTCGCGCACCAGCTGCTGCAGCGCCGCCCGCGGCTGACTCCAGCTCCGCCGCCATTGCACCTGTGACGTGGAGGCGAAAGGAGTGCTTGCCGAAGCGCCCGGTGCATCGGCCAGCACGTCGCCGCCCACACGCCCCGAGGCATACGACGCGGCACACACCGCCACGTCGCGCGCGCTGTACGGAGCCACCAGTGCCGATGAGACCCGATACGTATCGGCACCGGCAGTCACCACCAGCACCGACCAGCACCCGACATCCCCGGGACCGGGATTGAGCACCACGTCTATCAGGTGCTCGGGGTGTCCGTTGGCGGTTGCCCGGTCCACCTGCTCGCGCACAGCCGCCTTGGCGCGCGTGGACGACAGAAAGAAGAGCAGCGTCACGCCCACCCACAGGCCAATGCCGCTCGCCACACGCGCCGTCGCCGACAGCACCCGTTGCACCAATGGCCAGAGCACGGCAAAGCCGACCAGCACCAGCATCACGTCGCGCGCCACCTGCCCCAGCAGCACCGTGGCCGCCAGGATCAGCACGAAGAACACCGACAGCAGCACCCGCCCCGCGCGCGACCGCCCGTTGAAGAAGAGCGCCGGAATGGCGATCAGCCACAGCCACGGCTCCACGATGAACACGGCATCGCCGTAGAACCAGCGACCGTCGAACGGCCAGAAGGGATGCACGCCGTAACTGTTCGTCCAATCGAGCACGATGTGCGACACGGTCCCCGCCACCGCCAACGCCAGCAACGCGCGGACAGCACCGCCCCCCAGCACTTCGCGAGGCGAAGTCCCCGTGGGGCCACGCGGCCGCTGCACCCACCAGCGCGCCACAAGCCAGAGCAACACCGCACTCGCGATCGCCCACACGAGCGTGTGCGTGTGGCCGCGATGATGCAGCAGATAGCCAAGCGATCCCATGTGGAGCACGGGACCGGAGTAGATGAGATCGCTGTCGGGAAACTCCGCCGCTACGATCCCCAGCACACTCAGCGCCGTCCGGAGTCGGGGCCCCACCGGCTGGTGCTTCGATTCGATCCACTGACCGGCCACATCGGCCATCAGAAGACCCGCGAGTCCATGCGTAACGTTGTCCACGCTGGGCTACATGCCTGCGCGCGACGCGGCTGTCAACAGGCGGCGACCATGCGACGCAACTGGGGGAGGCCCCGTGCCGGGGCCTCAGTCCCCCAGTACGGCGCGCAGTGCCGACAGCAGGTCGGCTTGTCCCAGAGGCTTCTGCAGCACGGCCGCAGCGCCCTGCAATGGGGCATCGTCGGGGATGTGTCCGCTCAACGCGATCACCGGAACGCCGGGCGCGGCCTTCTGCAGCAGCGGCAGGGCATCGATCCCCGACATGCCCGGCATCGAAAGATCGAGCAGAATGAGGCGCAGGTTCGGGATCCCCTCCGCAAGCAGACGCAGCGCGGCATCAGCGTCGTCCGCCTGCCTCGTGTCCAGTCCCGTGCGGACGAGCTGGCGTACGAGCGCCGTGCTCACCATGCGCTCATCGTCGACCACGAGGACCGCCCCCGACCAGCGGGGCGTCGAGGCCACGACCACCGGAGCGGGCACGGCGGGCACACCAGACACCTGCGGCAGCGTGACGGAAATGGTGGTCCCCTCGCCCTCGACCGAGTGCACCTGCCATGTCCCACCGGCTTCCGCGATGGAGTGAAACGCAGAAGCAAGCCCCAGGCCCGTACCGCGTCCCGGCGGCTTGGTGGTGAAGAAGGGCTCGCCGATACGCTCCTGTGTTTCGCGGCTCATGCCCGTGCCGGTATCGGTGACCTCGAATCGCACCGTCCCGCGATCGCCTCGGGTGAGGCGAACCGAAAGCGTCGCCCGTGGCAGCCCCTGCATCGCGTCACGGGCGTTGAGCAGCAGATTGAGCACGACCTGCTGCATCGTGCTCTCGGATCCGCGAACGAACGCCTCCGTCATGCGCAGCTCGTCGGTGATCTCGATGCCGCGATCGAAGGTCTGCCGGCAGATGTGCAGCGCTTCGCGCACGATGGGGACGAGGTCCACAGTGGCCGTGGCGTCGGCGCCATCACCGCGGCCCAGCGCCAGCATACGGCGTACGAGGTCCGCGGCGTTGACCGCGGCCTTTTCCGCATCGGCGAGATGTTGGGCGATGCCGGGCGGTGCCTCTTCGCGCGCCAACTGCACATTGGGCAGGATGACCGCGAGCATGTTGTTGAAGTTGTGCGCCACGCCGCCGGCCATGTCGCCCATGGCTTCACGACGCTGCCGGCGGCGGAGCGCATCGGCCATCTGCTGCTCGTGCGTGACATCGAGAATCACGCCCGTGTACAGCACGCCGGCGGGGGTTTCCTCGGGGACGCCGAAGGTGCGCACCCAGCGCTGATCGCCGCGGACATGCCGGAAGGAAATCACGTGCTCGAAGTTGGCACCCGTTCGCCGCGCACTTTCGATGGCATGCCGTACGCGCAGCAGCGCGTCATCATCCAGGAGCGCAAAGAGCCGGTTGGGGTTGCGGCGCACGTCCGCCGCATCGAGACCTGTCACCTCCTCGATGCGTCCGGCCGCGTAGGTGAACTGCCCCATCAGTTCGCCCGGGGGATACAGGAACTGGTAGACCACCCCCGGCACTCCATCGAGCACCCGCTGGATCTGCGTGCGGCTCGCCTCGAGGGCGAGACGAGCTTCGCGTTCCGCGGTGATGTCGGTGAAGGTGGCCAGCACACCCGCCATGCCGCTTTCGCCTGCCTCCTTCACGGGATCGGCTTGCACATCGAGCCAGGCCAGTTCACCGGTCGGACGATAGACCCCCAGAATTGCCTGCGAAGGCTCTCCCGTGCGCCGCGTGATTTCGGAGGGAATCCCGTCGGAGCCCACGTTGCTGCCGTCGGGATGCACGAGTCGCCACGAGGGTTCCATGGGATGCGTCCCCTTCATTTGCGCGAGAGTCAGCCCCAGCACACGCTCCGCCGCCAGATTGGCCTCGCGGATGGTGCCATCCATACTGTGGAGGACCAGCCCTTCCGACATGGAGCGGAACGCCGATCGGTAGATGGCCTCATGCGATCGCAAGGTCCGCTGGGCGACGCTCACATCACTGAAGGAAATGACCACCTGGGTGACCTTGCCACTCTCGTCCTTGTCGGGGACGGCGCTCACCATGATCCACACCCGATCCGGCGCATCCCCGCGGCGCACCCCCAGGACCACACCGGTTACCGCTTCGCCGGTTCGCAAGGCGTGCGGACCGGGATGCCCATCTTCCGGCACGGGATGCCCTGCGCCGTCCACCACATCCCACCGCTCGTCCACGGTGGTGCGTGCGGTGATTTCGTCGGCCGTGAGGCCGAGCATCGCCGTAGCCTTCGCGTTGGCGTAGGTGATGCGAAGGTGTTGATCCTGCACCACCACCCCCACGTCGAGCATGCGCAGGGTGGCGTGCGGATCGAACGGGGCATCGGGCGCAGTGGCGTGGGACGACGCCGTAGGTGAAGCCGGAGAAGACACCTGAGCGGGGTGGGCGGTCGTGCCCGGGCTCATGGGCCGCGTCCTTCGTCGGATCACGGCGCACGCCTGTACCCGAACAAGATTCTCACCTTTCCATGCTGGGTCAATACGATTGTCAGAGCGGTTACTCACCCCCTGGGATCGCGAACCACGCCGGCAAACAGCACCGTCCCCGACAACCGCTCGCGAATCAGGAACACGAAGGGGCGGTCAAAGATGTAGGCCGCGGGGAGGCTGACGGCACGCACCCCCACGACCGTCACGGCGGCGGCCCGCGTCCCCGCCTCGTCCACATCGATGGCCACGCTGTGCTGCACGAAGCCCAGCTTGGTACGTTCGTTCGCGATCAGCCGCGGGAACTCAGCGCTCCCGGAGAAGGCACGCGGCATCCCCATGTCCGTCAGCGACCGGCTTAGATCGAGCGCGCGGCGAAGTGAGAAACGCGGCAGCACCAGCTCCGATTCGCTGTCGGCCGGAACGAACCCGCGTGCCAGCTGCGCCAGCACGGTGGTATCGAGGGCCGCCACGACATCGGATGCGGTGCCGGTCGATCCGCGCAGCAGGACCATGCTGAAGGCGCTGTTGCCGTACGGCAGTTCCACCGCCGAGAGCGTCCCGGCAGCTCCGCGGTTGCCCACACTGGCCACACGGAATGCGCCCTTGCGGCGCATCATCGGTACCGGCACCGTCGCACCGCTTTCGAGTGTGAAGCCCTGCGGCCGCGTTTCGGCAGGGTTGAACCGATCACGCCAGGTGCCGGCGAAGTACACGGCGTTCGCCAGCAGCATCACCAGATCCGGTGGCGGTGGGTCGGTGAGCACCCGTGGAATCATGCCGCGCGTGGCCCGGTTGCCCCAGGCATTCACCGAGTCGAACATGAGCTGCGGGGTGGCGAGCGACTGGACTGGCGCCGCGAAGAACGTGGCCGCGTCGCGGGCGAACCCCGTATCGGGCACGAGCGGCTGGCGTACCCAGAGACCGTTGGCGAGGCGCACCGTCACCGACGGATCGAGCGCCGGCAGCATCGCCATGAGATCACGGTACGCCGCGTTGATATCGGCACGCGCGGTGCTCCCCCACCCCAGCACCTGTTGCATTTCCTGCAACGTGCCACTGGCCGCGCCGTTCATCGTCATGCCCAGCGCCAGCGAGACGCTGAGCGGCGAGAGCAGCACGTTGCCTTGGGCACCCTGATTGGCCTGCCGAAGCAGGCGCATAGAGAAGTCGTTGCTGCTCCGCACCGCCTGCTGCTCGGTGGTGGACAGCGCCCGCGGCAGTACCGCGAGCGAATCGACCGCACCGGTGCCATTCGGACCGGTACCGTCGCCACAGGCCGAGAGCAGGGCGACGGCTGAAAGGAGAGTGAAGAAAGTGCGCATACTGTACATAACCAGCGTGGCGCACGCCGTGTCACCGCGGAGTCAGACCGGGGGATGCAGGGCCTTCCATTCGGCCCCCTCTCGGTGCTCGATGGCCACGTCCTCGGCCATGCGGGTGATTACATCGCGGAGTTCGAGCTGCTCCAGCCAGCGAGCCGGGATGATCTCATGACCGTGCATGAGTCCCAGCAGCTGCCCGGTCAGTGCCGCCACCGTATCGCTGTCCCCGCTATGGTTGACCGCCAGGCCAAGGGCTGCCTCGAAGGCGTCGGTGGTGGGCTCCGGGTAGCACATCGCGCAGAAGATCCCGAGTGCCAGCGCCTCGTGGACCGAGCGCCCTGAGCCGATGCGCTCCACGTCGTACCACGACGGGGTCACACCGGCATAGCGCACCTCATCGGCACGCTTGACGGCAAACCACACCCATTCACACACCTCGCGCTGGCCGAGGACGGGTTGCGCGCGGGCGGTGGCCGCCGTGATGGCATCCCGGATGGACACGCCACCCATGAGGTTGAAGACGATCTCGGCGAGTACACCGGCCGCGACATAGCTGGTGGGGTGGCCGTGCGTGATCGCAGCGACCTCCGCGCCCAGCCGGAACGGGCTGTCATTGGTGAGCATGCCCGCGGGCGTGGCCCGCACCAGACACATGCTGCTTCGCGAGTTGTTGATGCGATCTTCGGGGGTCCCGAGCGCCGCTCTCTTGAGTGCGGTCAGCACGGTACGGTCCGGAGAACGCTCCACCCACAACTCCGGAACATCGAGCAGCCAGCCGCGCGCCGTGTCCAGGTGTTCCGGTGGTGGACCGATGTGCCGCTGCGTGAGGAGCCAGCGGCGGTACGCGTTCCGGATGATCAGCGGCGGATAGCTCCGCTGATAGTTGTGCCCCTGCACCCGCACACGAAGGAGCGCTTCGGCGGTGAACAGGGTCAGCTGCGTATCGTCGGTGATGGCCCCGAGGGTGCCATGCAACGGGACGAAGTCACGCACCCCCTCCGCACCGAACTCGGCGACGATCTCCTTGCGCGTATGGAACTCCAGCGGGCCACCGAGCGCATCACCGACGGCGCCGCCGAGGAACGCACCAAGGACACGACTACGCCGCGAGACCTGACTCGGGAGCACATCGAGCGGCTTGCGTGGGCCGTACTCGTGCACCGCAATGGGCTGGTCGTACAGAGGCATCAATGCACTCGAAGTAACTGATGAGCATCACGCGACGCGGTGGACGACGTCGTCCGGTCGCAGCGCTCTCACCGATTGTCGCCGTGCCCCCGGAAATTCAGGCGCCGATTCACCACGCGCCGTTCGTCGTCGGTCATCCGCGACCACCGTGCGACTTCGTCGCGCGTTCGCCCGCAGCCGTAGCACCGGTCGCGCACGTCGAGCTGGCACACCTTGATGCACGGCGACGTAGCGGGAAACGCGTGAAGCGGAAGTTCTGACGCGGCGTTATCGGACACCCTCGACACTCCGGATGAAGCGACCTCGGAAGAGCACGTCTCAGTATGCATCACGCGTCAATAGCCAATGCACGCAAAAACAGCTCACCGCAGCCAAAGATGACATGGATTGATGCGGAAGCCGCGCGAGAGGTGACGCGGCGATGACATCTGGCCGTTTTCGGCTTCGAAAATGTACACGGTTCGTGACCGACAGCGGTCCCGTAGACGAACTGTCACCTCAGGAAATGACAGCGGATCGGCTGTTTCGGGAGAATGGTGCACGCCGAGACCGCTGCAAACGACCAGCGGTCAGGTGGAGGCGGTCGCGACGGCTGTGGGAGGAGTGGTCGGCTTCGCGCGAGACAGGTCACGCAAGGCACGGATGCAATCGCCCCCGAGTTCGTGTCCGTTGGTTGCGGCCGTCGCGATGAGGGTATCGGTGTGCGACAACTGCGGGCGCCAAGGAGCTTTCATCTCCGGCGCAATGACCCCCACGCCTTCCTCGCGAGACGCCGGGATGAACCGCACGGCGTGAGACCACTCCGGCCAGGCCGCGGGCGTTTCAATGCCACGCTGGGCAATGTGCCAGATCAGCTCCCGCGACAACCCGGTGCGCTTGCTCAGCACATCGAGTGAAACCGGTGCGCCGCCCCACTGCTGCTCCACGCGTCCGCGGCGGGCGGCGATGTAGAGCATCGAGTGGATCCACTCGAGCATGGTGGGACCATGTCCCAGCATCGCCTGTGGTACATTCCACGGCGGCAGGTGCAAGTCGAGCTCTTCGCAGAAGGCCATGAGCACGGTGGTCACCGGCGCCGCGGTCGTGACTGGAAGCGAGGGCAGCAGATCCGCCACGGCCTGCAGCGCGGATGCGCTCGTCCGCAGGGCGCCCCAGTTGGCCTGACTCGCCTGCGGGGCGGGGAGCATCAGGTCGCGCGCGCGCACCTTGTAGCACGACGACGGCGGATCGGTGACGACCTGAACCGTGATGGGAATCCCTATCGACCGGAGCCCCTTCTTGTCATGCTCGAACTTGCGGGCGGCCGATCGCGTGGACTCAACCACCGGGTCCGCCGTGAGGTACCCGGCCACCTGGCGAAGCGCCTCCGCCGCAGTGGTCCCGCGGTGCAGCGTCACCATCTGATACGTGAGCTGCAGCATGCGCAGCGCCCGATCGACCGCACGGGTCACAGGGACCGTGATCGATGTCGTCATCGGTCACCTGCACGCGACTGGCCATCGGACACATTGAAAGCAAACGCACGGCCACGGGTCGACGCCGGAGCGTCTTCGCGCGAGACAGCACGCCAATGCACGCACGGAATATTGGTCATGAGGACGGGCGCAGTCGCGCCTGCATAGTGTCGGTGAGAGATGAGCATTGTCGAGCTCGCATGCTAACCTCGTGCACTGATAGTCCTTCCAGCACTTCACCGACGACTCGAGTACAGCGAAGTCTCGCTGATGCTGTCTTAGCTACGCTCCGTCACCATTCCATTTCTACACAAAATTTGAAACATACGAACAAGCGTCATCTCCCCGTCATCAGTGGACACGAGTCGTAACTCAGTGTAGACGAGCGGTGTGTCCCTGCGTGCACACCTAGGCATCGCGCTCCAGCAACACAATGGATCGCTGCATCAAACGTTGTATGCAAAACGTCAAAGCAGCGTCCATGATCATGGCGCACCACCACAATGCACGACGGCGGAGCGCATGCACATGCGCCCCGCCGTCCGAGTCACTGCTACCGCCTGCCGCGAGAGCTTACATCGCCGGCAGCTGGAGATCCTGCAACGCCTTCTTGAGCAGGTCGGTCTTCTTGCCATCGCAACCGCGCGCGCCTTCGGCCGCCTGCACCGCCGACGTGAGGGCCGCGTTGCGCGCCGCACCGCTGGCCTTCTCGGCAGACGCGATCTGTGCACGGATCGCGCTCACCGCCGGCGCCGCACAGCCCTTCCGCTCGAGCTGGTCCGTGTACGCCTTGGCCAGCGGGAAGCTGGGCGGCCACGAGATCTTCGGCTGACCCTGCGCGTTCAGCTGGTCCCACTTCACCGTGTTCGCCGCGTCGATTTCGTTCTGCGAGATGTACTGGCTGGGCACGAGCTGGGCCACGTCCATGCCGCGCGCGATTTCCGAGCTGACGATGTTGCCGTTGTACCAGTACACCGACCACGAACCGCCCATCGCCATGCGCGTGCCGTCGACCGGGCCACGGTCGAAGCTCGCAATTTCCTTCGGGTTCTTGGTATCGGTCCAGTCGAACACCGAGATGCCGCCCTGATACCACGACTGCACCATCACGTCACGTCCCGGGATGGGGATGAGCGACCCGTTGTGGGCCACGCAGTTCTCGTTGGACGTCTGGTAGGTCGGGATCTTGTAATAGCTGCGGAACTGCAGCTTCTTCTTGCCGGTCGACGGATCGTTCACGATGTCGAAGATCGCGTTGGCGCCCCACTCGGGCTTGTCACCTTCGCGGCACTTCGGCGCGCCACCACCGCCCCACTCGTCGCTGAACAGCATCGCCGTGCCGTCGTTGTTGAACGTGGCCGAGTGCCAGTAGGCGAAGTTCGAGTCGGCAGCGGCATCGAGGCGCACCGGGTTCACCGGGTTGCTGATGTCGAGCAGCAGGCCATGGCCTTCGCAAGCGCCGCCGGCCAGGCCGAGCGACGGGTACACCGTGATATCATGGCACTGCGAACCTTCCACACCACGACGGCCACCCGGCGCCGCGCTGGCGAACATCTGGTTCACGGCAGCCTGCACACCGGTGCGCGCCGTGGCGCTGTCGGCCGCACTGACCGTGGTGGCACCGCGCGCCTTCGCCGCGTCATCGAGGAGGCGACGCACCAGCTGCGGCGGCGCGACCATCTCGGCACCCGACTGCGGGTTCTTCACGATGAACGCGCCCGCCGCACGCTGCGCCGCGATCTGGCGCGCCGCTTCGGCGTCGTCGGCG
>CAZNZG010000027.1:15435-21925 GCA_964577455.1 uncultured Gemmatimonas sp.
CGGCGTCCGACAGGCCGTGGCTCGGCGGAGCACTCAATCCGGCAAAGATGTTGGCGCGACCCACCACCGCCGCCTTGGCGGGATCGGCGAGCGGCACCTTGATGATTTCGATGCGGAGGCGCGAGGAGTTCGGATCGCTCGCGGCGAGGTCACCGGCACACCCTTCGAGCTCCGTGCTGGGACGGATACCCGACGAGCCCGACACGTAGATGTAGATGTTCTCGCGATCCTTGGGATCCTCGAGCACCGTGTGCGTGTGCGAGCCGCGGCACGTCTGCACGTTGGCGACGAGCTTCGGTTCCTTGATGTTGCTGATGTCGAAGATACGCACGCCACGCATGCGCTCCTTGCTCACCGCCTCACGCACGCCGCCCGGCTTGCAGTCGATGCGGCCGTTCTGCGCCTCGGCTGACATGAACATGAGGTTCTTGTATACCGACACGTCGTTCTGCGACGCGGGGCACTCGTACGCCACCACGAGCTTCGGACTCGACGGATTGCTGATGTCCCACACCACCGGGCCGTTGTAGTTGCCCTGAATGACGTAGTTGCCGGTGAAGGCGAGATCCGAGTTGGTGATGCCGAGGAAGCCGTTCGGCGAGACCGCCTTGCCGACCACCTTCATGTTGGACTGGAACTCGCCGGCGTCGAAGAGACCGGCCTTGAGCGAGTTGCGCGGGTCGGCCGCCGGGCTGGGCGCCGTCGACGGCTTGTTGGCCGACGAGCATGCCGCGAGGGCGAGAGCGGCGCCCGCCAGGGCGACGCGCGTGGAGAAAGTGTTCATGCCGTTGAGTGGTTGGTTGATGAATCGAACTGCCGAACCGTCACTGCCATCTGCCACACTGTGTTGCCTGCCACCTGCTCTCTACGAATGCGCGCACGGCACATGCGCCGATCTCACTGCGCCGGTCTCACTGCGGCGGAATCCAGCCGCGCTCCAGCATCATCGTCATCATGCGCTTGATCTCGGTGCTCTGATCGACTTCCACGTCGTTGGCGAACTTGAACACCGTTTCGTCCTGACCGGCACCGTCCTGCGAAAACAGCTGCTTCACCATCGTGACCGCCCCGCGGTGATGCAGGATCATGTAGGTGAGGAAGAGGCGGTCGAAGTCGGGGCCGCGTGCGGCGTCGAGTTCCTTGAGCTGGACGTCGGTGAGCATGCCGGGCATGACCATGCCGCCACCGCCCATGTCGTGCCCCATGTGCGCATGCATGTCGTGCCCGCCGGCGGCGGCGCCCGGCATCGTGACCGCACCGGTGCTGTCCACGATCGGCGCCGGCTGCAGGCGATCCTTGAGCCACGTCTGCATGAGCGTGATCTCGTCGGTCTGCGCGTTGATGATGCGTGCCGTGAGCCGCTGCACCGCCGCATCGGCCCCATGCGACACGGCCCAGCGTGAGATCACGATGGCCTGCGCATGATGGTGAATCATGCCGGTCATGAAGTCGATATCGCCCTTCGTGTAGGGGTAGCGCAGGCTGTCGGCACGGGCGCGCGCGATGGCGCCCGCCTCGCCCATCTGGAAGCGGGGATCGGAGGCCACGGACGACCTCGCACTGGCGCACCCCTGAAGGAGCGCCGCGCACAGCAGACCGGAGACCAGAACGAGTGAACGGGACGGAACGGTCATGAGCGGAATGGCCGGATGGAGCGGGAACGAAAACGACGAATTGCGTTCCCGTGATTCAACGCACTGCGGATCCCGAACGCTAGCGGTGTGGCGCCGGGACCGCTTCGCGACGGCGGCGCTCGCCACCGCAGGTGATGGCTTTCGAGAAACGCGAACGGGGCTTGAGAATGTAGCCGTCCACCAGCTGGCTGTCGGCGGCTGTGCGGGCCGCGTCGTACCGCGAGGGACAGGGCGCCCACATGGCGTCGTCCATGGCGGTCGTCACCGGCTCGGGTACCCCCCGAAACAGCCACCAGGCGGTTACCACGGCGATCGCGAGGAAGAGCCCGCTGACCAGCCGCGTCATGGCGCGTGGAAAGCAGGGTGGACGGAGGGCTGGACCATATCGCTCGTAACCTACACGTTGCTGGGCATGACCACGCCCCCCCGCGACGACGCGTTCACCCTCTTCGACCTGCGGGTCGAGACGATTGCCACCGACCGTCCCATGGTGTGCAATCACCCCGCCGGCAGCTGGTTCACCCTGCGGGGGGAAAACCTCGAGTTCCCCCCGGGGCAGACGTTCCCGCTCTACCCGCTGGCGGCGCTCCTGCCCCTGCTCCCCGCCAAGCAGCGCCCCACGCACCCCAATGACTGGATGACCACCGACGCCGAGATCGCCTGCCCCGATCCGTTCTGCGGCGGGCGCTTCCGGATCACCCGCATCGGCACGACCACCTTCCGCCACGCCGACGTGACCCTCGTCCCGCTCCCCCCCGAACCGGTCGACGCCGAATGACGCCCCCGATCGCGATGCCGGCCGTCCCGCGACGGGTTCTGGCCCCGGGCTACGACATCCCGCGGCTGATCAAGGGCGGCTGGCAGCTGGCCGGCGGCCACGGGCAGGTCGAGCACGAGGCCGCCATCGCCGACATGATGGCCTTCGCCCGCGCCGGCATCACCGCCTTCGACTGCGCCGACATCTACACCGGGGTCGAAGCACTGATCGGTGACTTCCTCCGCGAATGGCAGCGCAGCGACCACGCGAACAGCGAGGCGCCGACGATCCGCGTGCACACCAAGTGTGTCCCCGACCGGAGCGCACTACCCACGCTGGCGCGCGCCGACATCGAGGCGCTCGTGGATCGCTCGCGGCAGCGCCTCGGGGTGGAGCAGCTGGACCTCGTACAGTTCCACTGGTGGGACTACACCGCCCCCGGATGGCTGGAGGCCGCGGGGCACCTCGGTGATCTGGCGCGGGCGGGCAAGATCCGCCACGTGGGTCTCACCAACTTCGACACGGCACACGTGGCCGCGATCGTACAGGCCGGTGTCCCGGTGCTCACACATCAGGTGCAGCTGTCGCTCCTCGACCGTCGTCCCCTTGGCAGCATGGCGGCGTTCTGCGCACAGCACGGGATCGGCCTGCTCACCTACGGCGCCCTTGCCGGCGGCTTTTTCCACGAACGGTGGCTCGGTACGCCGGAACCACAGGCCCCGCTCGAGAACCGGTCGCTGGTCAAGTACAAGCTGATCATCGACGAATTCGGGGGCTGGGACGCGTTTCAGTCGTTGCTGCACACGCTCGCCGACATCGCGGCGGCGCACGCAACCACCATCGGGGCCATCGCCCTCCGCGCCGTACTCGACGAGCCGGCGGTCACGTCGGTCATCGTGGGCGCCCGCCATGCACACCATCTGCCGGCCACCCTCGACGCGTTGCGCATTACGCTGACGGACGACGATCAGCGGGCGATCGCGGCCCACATCGCGCAGGCCCCCGGCCCTCAGGGCGACGTGTACACCCTCGAGCGCGATCCGGCCGGACCGCATGCCGGCATCATGCGCTACAATCTCAACACCGCCGCCGCGACGCCGTAAACGCCCCTGCCCCGGTGAGCAGCCGCTGAACGACGGCGCCCCCCTCACGCCGCCAGTCGCACCACCTCGCTCACCAGCGCCTGCACATCGAACGGCCACGGCATGAGCACCCACTCCGTATGGCCCGTATCGGAGTGGGGGCGGTCAGGGAGTGCGTCCGCGAGCACGACACTGGTCGTCGATGGTCGAAGCGTCAGCAGCGACACAGACGGAGCATCCACCACGATCACCCGTGGTGACTCGACGGCGATGTGCTGCATGGCCTGCGCCACGCTGACCGCATCGAGCACGCGCAACCCCTCACGCTGGCGCAGATGTTCGTGCAGATAGCTGCGCATGTCGTCGTCGGCCGAAACGATCAGCACGAGGGCTCCGGCCGCCGGCCCGTCGGCGGACACGCACCGATCCGTCGCCCCGTGCACCGGATCGGCCCTGTCACCTGCGAGGATGCGGAGTTCGAGCGCCAGCCGAAAGGACATCGATGCTTCCCCATTGTCCGGCACCGTGGCCGGCGTTCATTGACATGCTCGTGCGCTACCGGGGCACAGCCCCCTGTCGGCTTCTGTAAGACGCGGGCGTGTCACCGAACTGCTGCTGAAAGCACTGACAGAAATACGAGACGCTGTTGAAGCCCACGGCGTAGGCCACGTCGGCCACGGTGCCCCGCTCCTCCAGCAGCAACCGCGCACCGGCGTCGAGACGGCACTGCCGCAGCAGATTCGACGGCGATGTTCCGAACACCTGCTTCACCCGACGGAACAGATGCGATCGATCCTGCGCCACCGCATCCGCCAGCTCCGCCACCCCGAACTCGGGATTCGACATCGCCTCCATGATCACACGATGCACCCGGTCCCTGAACTGCTGATCCGAGGGACTGAGCGGAGCCCGTGACGGCGCGTCCGGCTCGGTGTGCCCGGCATCCGACTCGGCATCCGATCCAGCATGGGGTCCTTCGAGTTCGCCACCGTTCCCATCCGAGGTGCCCGCTTCCACCGCGGCGGGCGCGGCGTTCACCCCCACCTCACCCATGCGCACCCCTTCAACGACGAACCGATCGCGCAACCGCCGACGCGCCGCGATGAGATTCCGCACGCGCACGTCGAGCTCGCGCATGTCGAAGGGCTTCACCAGATATTCGTCAGCGCCGGACTGAAGGCCAGTGAGCTTCTTTTCATCCTCCGCCTGCGCCGTGAGGAGCACGATGGCGAGATAGTCCGTTTCCGGGCTCTCCCGGAGCGTGCGCACGAGCGTGAAGCCATCCGTTCCGGGCATCATCACATCGGACACGACCACGTCCGGAAGCTCTCGACGCGCCGCTTCGATCCCCTCGGCGCCGTCGCGTGCCTCCACGACCCGGAACTCCTTTCGGAAGTGATCCCGGATGTAGGCACGCAGGTCATCGCTGTCATCCACCACCAGCATGGCCGGCACGTCGGACTGATCGAGCAGATCCCCGCCACGCGACCCGACCGGCGTATCGAGGGTGGGACGCAACGGGATCTTGGTGGCCCCCGTGATCAGCGTCCCCGAGGGCGACAGCGAAGCGGCCTGGGCCACCTCCCCGAACGGAATGAGTACCGTGAACATGGTCCCGCGGGGATCGCTCTCCGCCGTGATGGCGCCCCCGTGCAACTCCACCAGCTCCTTCACCAAGGCGAGTCCGATCCCGGTCCCTGCCTGGAGTCGCGCATCGGATTCGTCCACCTGATAGAACCGTTCGAAAACGTGCTCGAGCTGCGCCTTCGGAATGCCGGGGCCGGTATCGATGACCCGCATGCTCACGGCCGGGGTCTCCCCTTTCGTGCTCTGCTCCACCAACACCCGCACCGCACCACCGTCGGGGGTGAACTTCACCGCATTCGAGAGCAGGTTCGTGAGGATCTTTTCGATCGCATCGGCGTCGAAGAGCCCCTTGAGGCTCGGCGGCGTCTCGAGCGACAGGGCGATGCGCTTCCGTTCCGCCACACTGCCGAACGCCGACACGAGCCCGCGAACGTAGGTCGAGAGGTCGAGCGGCCGCGGCTGCAGCTGCATCTGCCCCGCCTCGAGCTTGGCGACGTCGAGGATCTGGTTCACCAGTCGCAACAGGCGCCGGGAGTTGCGGAGCGCGATGTCGATCCACCGCTCCTCCTGAGAGTCGCGCCCGCCCCGCGCCTGCAGGTCCTCCAGCGGACCGATCGTGAGCGTGAGTGGGGTGCGCAGCTCGTGCGACACGTTGGCGAAGAAGCGCGTCTTGGCAATGTCGAGCGCCTGCAGCTGTGCCGCCTGCGCCTCCAGCAACGCGTTCTTGCGAGCCAGTTCACGCTCACGTTCGAGCAGCGCGCTCGTACGCTCGGCCACGACACTTTCGAGCTCCTCGCGCTGCGACCGCAGCACCCCCACGCGCCGCCGTACCAGCAGCAGCAGCGCACCCGCGGCCAGCAGGGCGAGGAGCGCACGAACGACGGGCGAGTCCACCAGCACCGCCTCGGACAAGCTCAGGCGCCGTGCACGAGGTAGGCTTCCACGCTCAGCAGGTTCTTCTCACCGGCCATGCGAACCACGCCGAGAAGTCGCTGCATCTTGGTGACTTCCTCGAGCTGCTCATCCACGAACCACTGCAGGAAGTTCTGAGCGAGGTAGTCCCCCTCGCTGCCCGCGAGATCCATCAGCCCCTTGATCTGGCTGGTCACCTCGAGCTCCCACTTGAGCGCCGCTTCGACGGCCGCCTCGCAGGTGGGAAAGGTGTGCTGCGGCTCCTTCGTGGCAGGGATACGGAGCTCACCACCGGTGTCCACCACGTACTTCAGCAGCTTCTGCGCATGCTCGCGCTCTTCCTCAGCCTGCTTGAAGAACAGCGTGGCCAGCTGCAGCAAATGGGCACGGTGGAAGTGTGCCGCGATCGAGAAGTATTGCATACTCGCCGAAAACTCGTGCCCGATCTGCGTGTTGATGGCGGCGGCGAGGGTGGGGCTGATCAGCATGGATGCTCCTGACGACGGTCAATGAGGGAA